>DATMYS010000589.1:0-6236 GCA_035560835.1 Methanosarcina sp. | reverse complement strand
TTGAAAATGTGGAGCATAATACATATGGATCTGGAAGATACCCTTCTTATGATGCCTGGTCCCGTAACTGTTACACCCAGAGTCCTTAGAGCCATGTCAAAACCGATGATCAACCACCGGAGTTCGGAATTCGCCGGAATTTATACCGATTGCAGAGAAATTCTTTCCAGCGTTTTCCAGACAAACAATAATATTTTCGTGCTCAGTGGTTCGGGAACGGCGGGAATGGAAGCTGCTGTCGGGTCTCTGGCTGGAAACGGGGATAAAGTCATTGCCATAGAAAATGGAAAATTTGGAGAAAGATTTAAAGATGTTGCAGCTATCTATTCGGAAGTAGTTCCCGTTGTATTTGATTGGGGTCTTCCGATTGACCTTGAAATCGTCAAGGAAAAACTCGAGGAAGGAGCAAAAGCCATCACTCTCGTTCACAATGAGACGTCTACAGGCATCCTTAACCCGGCTGCAGAGATTGGTAAACTTGCCAAAAAGCACGACGCTCTCTTTATTATGGACGGCGTGACCTCCATTGGAGGAGATGATGTAAAGGTCGATGAATGGGGAGTTGACATTGCAGTTGTAGGTTCACAGAAGTGCCTTGCAGCTCCTCCCGGACTTTCAGTCGTTTCCGTAAGTGAAAAGGCTTTTGAGGTTATGAAGGACGTAACAAAAAGGCCTTACTACAATGACCTTCTGGCATATAAAAAGAGTGGGGACAAGCCCAGACCAGAAACACCTTATACTCCTGCAATTCCTCTGTTCTACGCACTTCAGGAAGCTTTACATATCGTAAAAGAGGAAGGAATGGAGGCAAGGATTAAGAGACACAGGGCCTTTTCCGAAGCCGTAAGAGCAGCAGTTGCCGAGCTGAATATCGATATGTTCCCCCAGCTTAACGAGTACAGCCAGTACTCCAATACGGTCTCTGCCATGAAAGCTCCAGTAGGCATTGATGGTGAGGATATAAAGAACGATATGAAGAAGCGCGGCGTAATCATTGCAGGCGGGCAGGAACGTCTTAAAAGCAAGATTTTCAGAATAGGTAGCATGGGAAATGTCACTGCGAGGGATGTGCTTTCAACCATCCAGCAGCTGGAAATTGTACTTAACAAGCGTGGTTACATTGACAGCCTGGGAGCAGGTACAGAAGCTGCAACCAGGATTATTGAAAGGGCCTGAGCAGGATAAAATTATAGATTTACTATATATCTACCAATCCTTCTTCAGGAAAAACCGGAAAAAGATTTTAATCTTGAAATTCCGATCGGATTCACATGCCCACAATAGGAATTGCAGATACCACATTCGCACGCTATAATATGGGGCGTGCGGCAATTGACGAGATACAAAAAAATGTATCTGTGAAAATTAAAAGAGTAACCGTACCTGGGATAAAGGACCTTCCGGTCGCAGCCAAAAAACTTATTGAAGAAGATGGATGCGATATCGTTATGGCCCTTGGCATGCCCGGAGCTAAGGAACAAGATAAAATATGTGCTCATGAAGCTTCTCAGGGCCTTATTATGGCCCAGCTTATGACCAATACCCATATTATTGAGGTCTTTGTCCATGAAAACGAAGGAAAGGATGAGAAGGAACTTGCTTTCCTTATGGACCGAAGGACCCGGGAGCACGCTTTAAATGTAATAAAGCTGCTCTTCAAGCCTGAAAAGTTAATTCGAGAAGCCGGTACCGGTCAAAGGCAAGGCTTTGAAGACGCAGGCCCATTAAGAACATGAAGCAATTTATGTAAAAACAAAGACTGGAGACCTTATCAGATGACTATCAGCCTAGGATTTGTTGTAGCTGAATTTAACAGGGATCTGACCTATCAGATGGAACTGCTTGGAAGAGAACACGCGGAGTTCCTGGGGGCAACAGTTAAAGAGACCATTCTTGTCCCAGGGGTCTTTGACATGCCCCTTGCGATCAAGAAGCTTTGCCAGAGGGATGACATCGATGCCGTAGTTACTATAGGATCTGTAATTGAAGGTGAGACTGACCATGATCAGGTGGTTATGCAGCACGCTGCAAGGAAGATCATGGATCTTTCTCTTGAGTTCAATAAGCCTGTAACTCTCGGAATTCCTGGCCCAGGTATGACCCGCATGGCGGCTCATGAACGTGTGGACTATGCAAAGCGGGCCGTCGAAGCCGCAGTGAAGCTTGTGCGGCGGCTGTGAATCTTATAATCTTTAAATAAACTAGAAAATGTAACAAACCAGGACCATTCCTATGTCATCCGCAAGGCTCAAGCGTGTAGAAGAATCCGCAACGATAAGGATCTCCAATATTGCGACCAGAATGATTAAAGAGGGTACAGACGTAATCAATTTCAGCCTTGGTGAACCTGATTTCAATACCCCTAAGAATATCTGCGATGCTGCGGCAAAGGCTATGTATGAGGGAAAAACCCACTATGCCCCGTCCGGAGGTATCCCGGAACTAAGGGCAGCCATTGCCGAAAAATTGAGGACGGAAAACAACCTCGATGTAACCGAGACAGGTGTGCTTGTCACACCAGGGGCAAAACAGGGAATTTTTGAGGTAATGATGGGCGTTCTTGATGATGGGGACCAGGCTCTCCTGTTTAACCCATCATGGGTAACTTATGATGCATGCATACGTTTTGCAGGGGCGGAAACGGTTTGGGTTCCGACAGTCCCTGAGAAAGGTTTCATCCCTGACAATTTTGAAGAGTATATCACTGATAAAACCAAGCTCATTGTTGTAAATAGTCCGGGAAACCCAACAGGTGGGGTTTTCGGAAAAAAGACTTTGCAATGTATTGCGGATCTTGCAATTGACCATGACCTCATAGTGGTCTCAGATGAAATTTATGAGAAAATTATCTATGACAGGGAGCACATTAGCATTGGCAGCTTTGATGGGATGCAGGAAAGAACTATCACTGTAAATGGTTTTTCTAAGGCATATGCCATGACAGGCTGGAGACTCGGTTACCTGACTGCTCCTCCAGAAATTCTCAAACTTCTACTTAAAATTCAGTCTCATTCTGTAAGCAGTGCGACTACGTTTGTTCAGTACGGTGGGCTCGAAGCCCTTCAGGGCCCTCAGGACAGCGTTAAAGCAATGGTTGACCGTTTCAAGGTACGTCGCGATGTACTTATCGACGGCCTGAACAAGATGGGGTTTGAATGTAAAAAGCCCGATGGAGCTTTCTATGCCTTTGCTAATGTCAGCGAGTATGGAAATGGGACTCAGGTTGCAGAACGGCTTCTGAAAGAAGCCCAGGTGGCAGTTACGCCTGGAATGGCTTTCGGTTCATCTGGCGAGGATTTCATCAGGATTTCTTATGCAACATCGATTGATCGAATCAGGGAAGCTCTTGAAAGACTTGAGAAGGTATTTTCATAAATTAAATCCAGTAAATTATTTTTCTGAAAAAAAGTATGAATAAAGAATAACAGGTATCAATCAAATTGGGCAACGGTAAGGGCAGGATTACCCATACCGTTTAAGCACTTCTTTTATGATTGCACCTGTGCTGCAAAGTGGACATTCTTTTGAAAGTGGAATTCTTACCACATTTGCAGGAAGCCCTCTTTTAGCAAGTTCTTTTTCCAGAAGCTCGGCGTCAAAACGCTGGTCGTAACCCAGAGCAATTATATCCGGCCTGATCTGCTTCAGGGGTTCAAACATATCTTTTTCGCTTCCAAGAAGCGCTTTATCTACTATCCCGAGTGCATTTACCATCTCCAGCCGCTGCTCCTCGGGCACAATTGGTTTTGGCTTGTGAGTTACATTTGAGTCTCTCGCAACAATAACAAAAAGCTCATTTCCCAGAGCTCGTGCCTGGGTCAGAAAATAAATATGTCCGGGGTGAAGAAGGTCAAAAGTCCCGGTAGCAAGTATACGTGTCAACAGATCACCTGGCCTCGGGTATATCCCGTAAGCATAAGAAACTTACTGAGAAACCCTGCATTCAATCTGAAGAGTTCCAGGCAATTCAAACTGTATACTGCATGAACTGTTACAATCTATTTATAGCCCGACTATGTAATAAGAGAATTTTCCAATTATCGCAAGTAATATATATAGCCCGTAAATATGAATATTGTTTACTGAATTAAGGACATAAACCTGTAAATCTGAAAATAAATCAACTCAGGCACAGCTTTTCGCGTTTTCCAATAGGGCTGTTACCTTTGACATTATCACAAGTAATATATAATTTTACTAAATATTACCATTTATATAAATCTGCAAAAAGAGGAGACCCCCAATGGTTAAAAAATCGGTTCATGAGATTAATAGAAAAATTGAAGATGGAAGCGTCAATGTAGTGACAGCCGAGGAAATGGTCACAATTGTTGAGGAACTTGGCGCTGAAGGGGCTGCAAAAGAAGTAGATGTAGTTACGACAGGCACATTCGGAGCTATGTGTTCATCCGGCTTAATGCTTAACCTGGGGCATTCCGAGCCTCCTATAAAAATCCAGAAGATCTGGTTCAACAATGTAGAAGCATACAGCGGACTGGCAGCCGTAGATGCTTACCTGGGAGCTGCTCAGATTTCAGATACACGGGGAATCCAGTATGGTGGAGCTCATGTTATTGAAGACCTCCTCAGAGGTAAAGAGATAGATGTTCATGCAACTTCTTATGGAACGGATTGTTATCCAAGGAAAGTACTTGATACAATAATCACTCTTGAAGACCTTAATGAGGCCGTTCTTCTTAATCCGAGGAACGCTTACCAGAAATATGCAGCTGCAACAAATAGTTCCAAAAGGATTCTGAATACTTATATGGGTGAGCTTCTGCCCAATTTCGGAAATGTAACCTATTCCGGGGCAGGCGTACTCTCTCCTCTCTCAAATGATCCTGACTATGAAACTATAGGCATGGGAACAAGGATTTTCTTGGGAGGAGCCCAGGGCTATGTTATAGGGAACGGAACTCAGCATTCTCCGTCTTCCGGTTTTGGAACTCTCATGCTTAAAGGTAACCTGAAGGAGATGAATCCTGACTATTTGAGGGCTGCTTCCTTTACTGGATATGGTGCTACTCTTTACATGGGAATCGGAATCCCCATCCCTATCCTTAATGAAAAACTTGCTGCCGCAACTGCAGTCCGTGATGAGGATATTATAACCACCATTCAAGACTATGCTGTGGGAAGCCGGAGCAAGCCGGTTATCAGAGACGTAAATTATGCCGAACTCAGGTCAGGATCGGTACAGATCGACGGAAAAGATGTGCCCACTTCCTCCCTTTCTAGTTTCAAGAACGCGAGAAAGATCGCAAACGAGTTAAAGGAGTGGATTAAACATGGAAAATTCTTTGTCAGCATGCCAGTGGAAAGACTGCGTGCTGAGGGGCTTGTCAAACCCATGAAAGAGACCCATGCCGTACCTCTAGTAAAAGATGTGATGTCCAGTTTTATTGTGACCATCAAAAGAGATCAAACTGTCCAGGACGCTGCAAAGAAAATATGGGAGAATTCTTTTAACCATCTGGCTGTGACTTCCGACACTGGCGAACTGGTTGGGATCCTTACTGCCTGGGATATCTCAAAGGCCGTTGCAGAAAATTCCTTTGATTCGGTTGAGAGCGTTATGACGAAAAAGGTGCTGACCTGCGCTCCGAACGAGCCTGTTGATCTTGCAGCCAGGCGGCTGGATCGTTACGGGGTATCTGCAATGCCGGTGATCGATGCTCAGAGACGGGTCCTCGGAATAATTACAAGTGACAATATCAGCAAGCTTTTTGCAAGGAGGTATTGAACGTGAAAATCAAGATCACCATCCCTACCGACAGAATCCACAACCCTATCATTTCCGAGTCCATAGTCGAAACCGGAATCCTGATTAATATAATGGTTGCAAATATTGACTCAACCTATGGGGAATTGATAGCGGACGTGAGCGATCTAAGGTTCGATAAAATCAAAAATGCTCTGGAATCAAGAGGAGCTATAGTTTCCATTCTAGATCAGCCTATTCATAGGGATGAGGAAGAATGCATCGAGTGCGGAGCCTGTATTTCGGTCTGCCCCATGAATGTGTATTCTTTTGACAACTCTTGGAGTGTTCTGGTAGACGAAAAGAAATGCATCCAGTGCGGTGTGTGTATCAAGATGTGCCCGCATGGGGCTTTGAAGCTTGGAGAATGAATAAGAGAGGGAAGATTAAGAGCAATAAAGTTAATTTTATATGTGATATTTTATCAAACTCGATTTTTTACTTTTTTTAGAGAATAATATAATTCATTCAT
>DATMYS010000588.1:0-2039 GCA_035560835.1 Methanosarcina sp. | reverse complement strand
ATATAAGATATTATGGGACATAAACTCGTCAAATGACTTATATTTTTTATCTAGTCAATATACAATCCGGTTAAGTTTATTAAAAGTGTTATAATTTTTTAGGTTTTAAGATAAAGCTTTATCAAGTTTTAAATTCGTTTTTCTACTTTTATCCAAGCCTGAAGAAAAAAGTATGTTTATATGGTAATATTTCCCAGTGGATTTTGATTATAGGTGTTCTCAGATCAAATGAGATCATCCCCCGAAAATAAAATGCAATAGGTAAAAATACGGAGGAACAATAATGCGAAATATGTTTAAGGCAATCTGTATTTTCACATTAGTCTTTTTTGTCCTGTCAATGACAGGAGCAGCAGCATGTGGTAACGATAATAGTTGTAAAACAACAAAAGCGATAAAAGATTCGTATAGTACTAAACTTAAGTCATGTCCAAAAACTACTTATTGCTATGGTACTGTACTGAAAAATGATCAGGGATGCAGCCTTAAAGTTACATCTACAGGGTCTATCACTACCAAACTGGGCGGCAAAGTGACGATGAAGAGTAACGGCACATTCTGCTACAAACCAGCATCGAAAAAATCTTGCACTGACAGTTTCAAATATTGTGTAAAAGGTAAGGATGGAAAAACCTCTTGTACAACCGTTTCGCTGAAACTCACATGCCCCACCTGCTAAAAGTACCCATCAAGTACTTCTCAGGTAGGTGCACTTATTGTAACTAAACGCATTAAAGGGAAAAGGAAGTGTTAACTTTTAGGGATTTAATCCCAATCCCTTAATGCCTTTTAATAATTGTAGAACCATGTCAATCCATACTGAATAGATCTGAGCTCAAACTCTAACGCTATTTTCAAGAAGCTTACTGCTGAGATTTGTCAGTACTCGTTTTCGGACTAACCTCTATCGATAAGATAGTATGCTTGTTTTCTTATCGGACCCAGTTAAAGAGTTTCGGTTTTTAGTTAAAAAATATTTTTTGAAAACCTTTTGGGAACAAAAGCTTAACTTTCAGAAGCTAGAACTTGAGATTTCGTCCCTCCACACTGTGTAGAGAATCGGGTCTTTTCTTTTCTAGCACATTCCATTCCTTCTTCAACCGCCTCCCTAATAATGTACCCGGCTTTGTGAAGGATAGTGTCTCCGAGCTGAGGATCTTTGTCCATACTGGCTGTACAGGGATAGGAGTGATGAGCACCTGAGATGGTTTCCTTATATTCAGGAATGTCAGTCCAGCCGAGCTTTTTTGCCACAAACCAGGTGGAGCCACAAGGGGCATCCCTTAGAACGCCTACCCCAGTAAACATCTTCCCATCAGGACTCATTTCTATTCTGAGCACAGGCTTCCCGAAACCAAGGTCAATAAACGAGTCTATAACCGGCTTTCCGGTTTTTTCAAGGGCACAGAAAGGTTTTGGTCCCTCAAATTCAACTCCAATGGCTTCAAGCTCTTTTTTAAGCTGTTCAAGAACCCCTGCAGGGGTCTTCTTTGAGTCTTCAGCAGGCGCTATTACAGCCTTTGCCTTCGTGCTCTTCACAACGTCCGGAAGGGCTATTAGAAGGTCTGGATGGATGCCAATAGCAAGTATAAGATCGCATTCTGGCAGTTTCTGAGGCATGTACTGCCCGGGTTCTTCTATAAACGTGGGCAGGTCTTGAGGAAATTCATGAATTCCTACGATCAGGTTCGCATATGACTTCCTGGCCTGTCTGCAGTGGTTACACAGTTCTCCGCAGGACACGCAGAAATTTCCCGAATTGATTAGGTTCTGGATAACTTTTTTTCCAAGTTCGCCTGAGTAAAGTACAAGAATCTTCATAACTTACTCCTTTTTTAAGACTTTAAGAGTTGTTTTTATGATTATTCTCTTCCATTTAAATGTAAAAATCTTGACTACTTTGCCCTCCACAATAGAAAAAGGAAGAGGGAACATAGACCAACATGGGAATCTTTGAGAAGTTGTCTGAGAAGCTGTTAATATATAATTCTGACAGCATCCCTACTTTAATGTATTCCCTTTTTTGTTCTACATATTAT
>DATMYS010000587.1:0-4325 GCA_035560835.1 Methanosarcina sp. | reverse complement strand
CTTTCCAGCAGAATTGAAGGGCAATGCTTAAAAATAATAATTGCCATTTGGATTAGGTTTAAATTGATTATTTCGCAAGGCTGCAAAGATGATTACGAAATTAATTCCCAGAAAAGTATTCTTTACAAGTGGAGTTGGTATACACCCCGAAAATCTAGAATCATTTGAAGTTGCACTCCGGGACGCAGGTATTGAGAAATTTAATCTTGTAACTGTAAGTTCGATCCTGCCTCCTAACTGTGAGATTGTATCCAGGGAGAAAGGGCTCGAAGAGTTAAGTCCTGGAGAGATCGTATTTTGCGTAATGTCCAGAATTTCTTCCGATGAACCAAGAAGGACGCTCAGCGCATCGATTGGTTGCGCACTCCCGCAAAACATGAACATGCACGGTTACATATCAGAATATCATGCCTATGGAGAAACCGCGCAGGACGTTGGGGAACATACGGAGAAACTTGCAAGAAGTATGTACAGCACCTGGACAAATGAAGCCCCTCTCATGACCCTCAGTTTTCCTAGGTCATCTTCTGTAGACGAGCATGGAGACTGGATGACCGTGATATCTGTAGCAGTCTTTACTATTTGAACATTAACAGTATGCTTGTAATTGTTTCTGCGATTGTTTACGAACTCCATTCTGGAAATAGAAACTATTCATCATGCTGTCAATTTCACATTCTTTGATTCTGATTCAAACCTAGCAAATTAGTTTTCCTGAAGAAGATTCGTCTCTGTTGATATCATCAGGAGAAGAGTCCGCATAAATTGATATTTAATAAAATTATATAATTATCTAGCGCTATTTGCATTTCTTACCGCCTGTCGTCAAATGTCTTCAGGTATTTAGAAATCACATTCAAAACTATCATTATCTGCTTATTAGGAGAATGGTATGCATCTTAATGTATTCACAGATAATCCAACCGTTCCGATAGATGTAAAGGACAGGTCTGTAAGCGAATTGATGGAAGGAATGCTTAAAACAGGCTTCCAGGGAAGAAAGCTAGCCGAATCTGTCCAGGCCTGGCACAATATGCTAAAAGAAAAGAATATGACTGTGCTTATGGGCCTTTCCGGGGCTATGGTACCTGCTGGCATGCGCAGGGTTGTTTCCTATATGATCCGGGAGAGGATGATAGATTGCCTTGTAAGTACAGGAGCAAACTTGTTCCATGATTCACATGAAGCGCTCGGCAAGAAACATTATGTGGGTTCACATCTGGTTGACGATGAAAACCTCTTTGAGCATGGTGTGGACAGGATTTACGATGTTTTTGCAGTTGAGGAGGAATTCAGGACCGCAGATAACCTGATTGCGGATTTTGCAGAAGAAGTTGGGGAAATTTCCTGTTCCTCAAGGGAATTCATGTACCTGCTCGGAAAGGAACTGGTAAGACGCGGAGCAGCCGAGGATTCTATAATCGTAAGTGCATACAGGCATAATATCCCTATCTTCGTTCCTGCACTTTCGGATAGCTCAATAGGAATCGGGCTTACCATTGCAAGAAGAAGAGGATTGAAACTTGAGATTGACCAGATAAAAGACGTTGATGAGGTCACGCAGATTGTGGAAAAATCAGGGAAAACCGGAGTTGTCTATGTTGGAGGTGGAGTCCCTAAGAATTTTATCCAGCAGACCGAAGTAATAGCTTCTATTCTTGGAATGCAAATAGGAGGGCACGATTATGCAATTCAGTACACTACTGATGCTCCTCACTGGGGAGGACTTTCAGGCTGTACTTTTGATGAAGCCGTTTCGTGGGGAAAAATTGCAGCTCAGGCAAAAAAAGTGCAGGTCTTCGTGGATGCTACTATTGCTCTCCCTATTGTAGCCCATGCACTTCATGAAAAATGCCACGAATTGAAACGGAATGCTCCGATTTTTGACTGGGAAGGGCCTGAAGGGCTTGATATTGATTATAGAGAGTAATCAAATTACAAATGTTTATTATATTTGAAAGCTTATAGCGTAAGACGAGAAGGAGAGAAGTAAATGGGTAAAAGAACTCGAATAATTAACGATCCTTCCTATTTAGTACCATTACTCAGGACTTTTGGGTCAAGAACTCACAAAAAGATATTCGATGCACTTTCAAACAAATGGATGACCAGAACAGAAATAGATGAATTCATGGGTACAGACTCATCAAAAAGTCTTCACATACTGAAAAAAGCCGGGCTCCTTGAGAGCCAGTGGAGAGTTCCGGAGGCAGGGCAAAAACCCTCCAAAGAATACCACAGTTCCTATTCCAAGGTTCAGGTCAATTTTCAGTGTTCTTTTGAGGATTTGAGCGATATCATCATGCTGACCTTCAAGCCATACGAGGAGGTCAAAGATGCGATGGAAGAACTGGAAAGGCTGGTAGAAGAAGGCAATACCTCCATGAGCAATCTCACGCGGACGCTTAATAAAAACCCATTTTATATTTGTGCTGTAGCCCGCAGGTCTGAAAGGCTTTCGGTAATGGGACAACGGTTAAAATTAATTGAAGATGTAGAGGAGAACTACGATTGATGATCAAAATCCTCCAGACTAAAAGCGGAGTAACCAAGTTTCAGGTCCTTATCGAAATTGCAGCCCACCAACCGAATGTAAGACAAAAAGAAATTGCCGCAAAGATCGGAATAACTCCTCAGGCAGTTTCCGAATATATTAAAGAACTCGTAAACGATGGGCTGATAGTTACTGAGGGCCGGGTCCGGTACAGGATTACAAAAGAAGGTGTAGAATGGGTCCTTGAAAATGCTACGGAAATGAAGCAGTATGCCCGCTTTGTCATGGAGGATATAATCAGCCATGTTTCAACTTGGACAGCGATTGCAAAAGAAGATGTAAAGGAAGGCCAGCAGGTATACCTGAAAATGGAAAAGGGACTCCTGTACGTAAGCAGCACGGAAAAAACAGGTGCATCAGGAAATGTAATTTCCGATGCAGCCGCTGGGGAAGATGTAGGAGTAACGAGCCTGCGAGGCCTGATCGACTTGGAAAACGCTACAATTACAATCTGCAAAGTTCCGAGGATTGAGCGTGGAGGATCAAGAAAAGTAGATATTGAACGCCTGAGAACTCTGACAAGCTCAAAACCCTATATAGCAGCTATCGGTGTCGAAGCGCTTATCGCTCTGCGTAAGATCGGCACAACCCCGAATGTTATGTTCGGAACCAATGAATCAGTTATTGAGGCTGCATACCATGGGCTATCATCCCTTGTTGTCTCAGTAGATGAGCAGGTTCCTTCCCTTCTTAACAGACTGGAGACCGAAAATCTTGAGTACGAACTCGTAGACCTGACCCTCGAATAATTTCTGCTAATTTTTAAATAAATTCCAGACCTGCGGGTCTGAATCAAAAAATTCTAATTTTTCCGAATACTGCCACTGCTGGATAGTTTTATCAAAACCTCTCAAAATAGCTGGCTTCTCCAGAATATTTACCTGCCCCCATATTTCGGTTTGCTTTGCTTAGCTGCATAGATTTATCTTGAAGGATATATACCTCCCATTTTTTAGGGGTTTTATAAGATTCAAAATCAAAGTTGCTCTGGCTCACCCCGCAGCAAGCAACGGGATATATTTGCGCCACCGCTCGAAATTCGGTAAAAGAAGGCAATGAACCTAATAAGGTTTAGTCGAGCAGAAGTCGATAAACAAAAAAATGGAATTGATAAATCTTATTATCATTAACTGTTACCGGGGAAGTTTTCCATCCCCGCAGCAAGCTAGCGAGGTATTTGACTGAAATAAATGCACTACTTTCCTTATTTATCATTTTTTTTCTTTAACTTATCCCACAGTTCAGAGCCTGGTGCCTCTCCAGTTAAAAGAATAATCGCAATAAGAATAACCACCATTGCTGTAAGAATAGCATATCTAGTTATGCTCTCTTCATAATAATACATACCGACAAGCGGAGCAATAATTATAAATCCAATAGTTATCAACCAGCCTTCTAAGCTAGCTGGGCTAACGCCCCAACCAATACGCCTTTTATGAAACCATGCTTTCTTGGTAAGTCTTTTCATGTTTGACCTCCATTTATTTTTGTTTCAATCCTTGTTTTCATGAATCTTGCTCGCGAATAATTTTCAATATATTTAGGAATGATTCAAATATGATCAAGGGCTTTTGTTGCCAAAGATGATTATTTGGGGAAATGGAACTATAGATCAATTCCCAAGCTGAAAATTTGAGGTTATATTTTTAGCATTGCTAAACATGAATGAAATGCCTGAAGAGGAAGAAGTGATTTTTATCCCTACTGTTTTGTTTCAAAGATGGTTTTATGAATTAACTTTTAAAAATTTAAAAAGATTTGGGTTTACTTT
>DATMYS010000586.1:0-8379 GCA_035560835.1 Methanosarcina sp. | reverse complement strand
CATTCTAACGTATTATTTTTAAAAAAGAAGTATTTTAAGCCCCTCTTTTGGAAAATAATTTATGCTGGAAATCCTTTGTTATATGGGGGTTAAATGAGGGAGTTTGTTCGGCCAAAGGTTGTGGTTAGTAGGTGCCTTGGGTTTGACCATTGTCGATATAATGGGGGCATAATAAGCAGTCCGATAGTGGCAAATCTAATGGAGTATGTTGATTTCCTGCCTGTCTGCCCGGAAGTGGAGATAGGGCTCGGTATCCCAAGAGGCCCGGTGAGAATTATTCTTGAGAATGGGGGACAGCGGCTTGTCCAGTCGACAAGCGGCAAGGATATAACTGAGGCTATGAAGGCATTTTGTACCGATTTTTTCAGTTCTACAGGAGAGATTGACGGTTTTCTTCTTAAGTACAGGTCTCCTTCCTGCGGCATTAAGAACGTAAAAGTTTACCAGACTGCAGCGCTCAAGTCAGCGGTAATTGGTAAATCTTCAGGGTATTTCGGGGGTGCAGTTCTGAGAGAGTTTCCTTATCTTCCTGTAGAGGATGAAGGAAGGCTAAGAAACGCTCGTATAAAAGAACATTTCATGACCAGGATCTTTATGCTTGCCGCTTTCCGAAATGTAAAATCCGAAGGCCGCATGAAAGACCTTGTCACATTCCATACCGAAAATAAGTATCTGCTCATGGTGTATAACCAGGAGGAACTCAGGAAACTGGGAGCTATTGTTGCAAATAAAGAAAGGGAAAACTTTCAAGAACTGGTTTCTGAGTACGAGAAGCATCTTTACAGTGCCCTCTCCAGACCTCCAAGGTATACTTCAAGTATTAATGTGCTCATGCACGCCTTCGGACATTTTTCAGAGCAGCTCTCAAGCCAGGAAAAAGAGCTATTTTTCGGCTGGATCCAAAAGTACAGGAACGGAAAGGCATCTCTTTGTCCTGCAACTAATATCATCAGGTCTTGGGCTGTGCGTTTTGAAGATCAGTACTTGGTGAATCAGACCTTTTTTGAACCTTATCCGGAAGGCCTGATGGAAGTCGACCCTATAGAATCCCACCTCAGGGAAGATCTCTGGGAATGAACTCGTAAACTATGAAATTCTGGGTGGGGATAATTTTATGAAATGCGTAACCGCTTTTTTCTATCTCTTTTTACTCTTTTATCTGGCCGAATTTCTCTTTACATGGCCCGACTCCAAAACTTCTGTGGATTCTTACATAGGCGATGCTGGGGAGAGTCTGATAGGAGTAGATATTGCAAATTCTGAGCCTTACAGTGCCTCGATAACAGAGGAGTCAATTACTCCTGGAACGCTTTCTCGAACTTACTCATGGGACTACGAAGGCCGCAACTGGCAGCTTACCCTGCCTCTTGACGATGAACTGTACGAAACATATAAATCCAGAACTCGAAACCGAGACTACGATCTGTTTGCTTCAGATCCATACGATGACTGGTTAATTAAAGACATTGCAGAAGCTTTATTTTCTCTCTCAAAAGCTCATGGGCTTGAAGAAAAGCAAATCCCGGGACTTTGCATTTCTTTTGTCCAGTCCCTGAACTATACCTCGGACCTTGAAAGTTCGGGTTACGACCAATATCCCCGTTTTCCTTATGAAACTCTTTATGAGAACGGTGGGGACTGTGAAGATACCTCAATTCTCTCCGTGGCAATTCTTCAGGAGATGGGTTACGATGCTGTCCTTCTGGAGCTTCCTGAACATATGGCTCTCGGGATAAAATATAACACAGAGTACAATGGCAGGAGTTTCGAGTATGAAGGCAGCAATTATTACTATCTGGAGACCACAGGCAGTGACTGGCAGATAGGTGAAATCCCAGAGGAGTATGCAGACCGACCTGTACATGTTGTCCCTGTCTACAGAAGGCCCATGATTAAGCTTGATTTCAAAGCGCAGTGTGAATACTCAAAAAAAGAAGGAATTGTCGATGTTAACGTAACCGTAAGAAACGTGGGTTCGGAGATAGCTGAAAATACAACCGTTTACGTTGCCCTTCAGGCTGAAGATAAGCTTTCTTTGTGGGATGAAATTGAAAGTTCTTCAATTACAATTGAGCCGGAAAAAATTTTCAATTACACCGCAAAAGGCCTTACGGTTCCTGCAGGGGAAAAATTCAGGGTATATGTGCAGGCATCTGGAGAGAACATGATATCTGAAAACATAACCAGTGAGTGGGCTATGATCTGAGAATCTGGATATCTGGCAGGACTGTAAGAAAAGGGATCGCACGTAAAGAGCCAACTTGGAGAGTTAACTTCTACCTTCAAACACAAGGAAAGCTCAGATAAAACTAACACACGGGAATTTCAGATAAAATTCTTAATCCACGAGTTACTTATAAATTGAATATAAGCAATCTATTAATTACAATCCTTCTAAAAAGGATTGGTCGAAAAGCTGTACTATAAATCGGATATAAGTATAGTGACATGTTAAGCGTTTTGTAGTTAGGGGTGGTTAAATGAATAAATTGTATAGGTCAAAGAAGAACAGGATTATTGCAGGAGTATGTGGTGGGATAGGTGAATACTTTAAAGTTGATCCTACGCTCATACGACTTTTGTTGTTGCTCATTTCTATAGTGGGTGCGGGAAGCGGCATAGTTGCCTATATAATAGCATGGATTATAATTCCTGAAGAGTCCTGAACTTCTCAGGTAAAATCTAAAACTCCTTCTGGAAGCTCTAAAATAGTTCTTCTGGAAACTCTAAAATTTGGAAGAAATTTAAAATCTTCTTCCGAATAATCCGTAGGAGAGCTTGCGAAATAATGCTCCCGAACTACTTCGGGAACACTATTCTCTGTTGGCTTAAAGCTGAAGTTAAGTATTTTGAAGTGCGATTTACTGGTTGAAAAGCTGGTCTATAAACCATTCGGGATCGAACTTTTTCAAATCTTCGTAGCTCTGTCCCATTCCGAAAAAGAGAATGGGTTTGCCTGTGATATAGGCAATGGATATTGCAGCTCCTCCTTTGGCATCAGCGTCAATTTTTGTCAGAATAGACCCGTCGATTGGCACAGCCTCATTAAACTGAGCAGCCCTTTCAACAGCGTCGTTCCCTGCGACGGCTTCATCTACAAAAATTATAAGGTCAGGAGTGCTTACTCTGCAGATCTTTTCCATCTGTGACATAAGGTTAAGGTTGGTATGCATTCGGCCTGCCGTATCGGAAAGCACAAAATCGATTTTATGAGCTTTTGCATACTGAACGGCATCGTAAATAACTGCGGCAGGATCTGCACCAGGCTGATGTTTTATCATTTTTACCCCTAGCCTGTCGGCATGGATCCCAAGCTGGTCGATGGCGCCTGCTCTGAAAGTATCTCCTGCAGCGAGAACTACAGAATAGTCTGATTTGAGCAGCCTGTGCGTCATTTTTGCAATGGATGTCGTTTTTCCTGTCCCGTTAATTCCTACAAAAACAATATGTACAGGTTTTTCCCTGTCTCTTACATACTCGTCAAAATCAAAAGTATTCGCAGACACCACATCAAGGATGGATTTTTTCAGGGCTTCCTCTACAATTTCTCCGGTATTGCTGCCAATGCGTTTTGTAGTGCCTGTGAGTTGTTTTTTCACCGAGTCGACAATAGCCTCGGAAACTGAAAGGGCAAGATCACTTTCAAGAAGCCCCATCTCAAGTTCCCAGAGAGGCTCCTCCAGGTCTTTACTATCCAGATATACCTCTCTATTAAGGACCAGAGCTTTTGCTTTCTTTGTAAATCCTATCTTCGAGAATCTTTTAAAAAAGGACTTTTTTTCTTCAGATACATTTTCTTCTTCAGGTTTGCTCTCAATCGCCTTTTTTCTATCTTCCAGTTTTTTCCTGTACTCAGCCTTTTTTCTGTCCTCTATCCCGACAGTTGCAGGGATAACTGCTACAGGTTCGGCTTCGTAACTTTCTTCTTCTTCTTCTTCTTCTTTCAGCGTTTCAAGAGCTTCTTCCTCCGGAATGGGCTCAATGTCCTCTTCAAAGCCTTCTTCAGCCTCAGGTACAGGCTCAACCACCGGCTCGATATCTACTGCTTTATCGTCAATGGTTCTGCTGAGAGCCTTTTTAAAATTCCCTAGTTTCTCTTTGAATTTGTTGAACACAGGATCCCATCCCAAAAAATTCAATAAAAAATAGTAGTCAATTCAAAATAAAAAGTTCGTTCTCAAATTCAGGCTTTGAGTTCCGTCCTTTTGTATCTGAGCCAGGTTTTTAGGCCTGGCCGGGTTGCTGAAGCCTTGCAGCCTCAGATTCCAGGGCCTGCATGCCCTGTACATATTTAGTCAGTGAAGCACTCATCTGTTCGAGAATTTTCGTAAGCTGCTCTTTGCGGCGGTTCAGGGTCTCAACGGCTTCATCAGCGGTCTCTTCCGCACTGAAGCCTGCTCCAAGGTCCACAATAACCTTCTCTGCATTTTTTATTTCGGCGTAAACGAATGAGCCAAATCCAACCGGTACCATCGTTTCGGCAGTCCTGCCTTCCGCTGAAGCGGTTTTAAGCTCGTTGATGGTTACGATTGTCTGGTCGCAGCTTGTAATAGAAGCCTGGACCATGTTCATCTGCTGCTTTAAGCCTTCGGCTTGTCTCTGGAACTCCTGATGCCTGGCTGCCAGATTTCTGATATCTTCTTCACTGACTTCTACCATATCCTTCACTCCTCAGCAATGCTTTCGATCTGGATCTGGCTTCTTTTAATTCCATGCTTGCTTCCGAAGACAGAATAGACCTTATCAGTTGCGTTCTTTTCATTCTGACTTTCGACTTGCTTTGTGAATTTTTCCCAGGAATTTCCTGCTTTAAATTTGCCTTTAACAATAAAATTCTTCATCTTGGTCACCACTCTTGCTGTAACTTTTTACGAAACAGGTGGATTAATATCACTCTAAGAACCCGAGGGCTTCCTCGATTCTCCCAAGTTCGGGACCTGTAGTGTCTGAACCTGCCAGATAGTTCTTTGAGTTCGCAAGCAGGCCTGAGCCGAGCATCTGAGTCCCAAAGTTCGTAGTCCCTATGTTTACCGGAAGCTCGAAGAGCTTTTCCATAATTTCGATTTCCGATGATGTCACTTTCGGGTGCACCAGAAGTCCTTTGTTGGTAACAACTCCAGCCATCCCCACATTCTTTATCCCGGCAATTGTTCCCCTATAAACTTCTACTTTCAGGGTACTGGCAATTGCCTCAATAGCCCTATCTGACAGTTCAGGGTGGACAAGGGCTGCGGAATCGTTTGCAAGTATAATGTTTCCGACTGCATTCAGCTTGCCCGGGAGGATCTCAGCCTTAACTCCTGTCAGTTCTTTCATCTCCCTGGCATCGGTCCCGTATGAATAAAGGAAGCCGTTTGAGTTTCCTCTAGAAAGGGCTCCGATAACAACGCTTCCGTTTACAAGAGTCTCAACGACCCTTGCATCCAGGGAATCCTCAAGTATGGCACAGGTTTCGGGCTTTGTCCCTGTAGGAACAAGAACAACATCTTCTGTGCAGGTTGCAAAGACACCGATCATTGGGGTGTCGTATATATCCACTGTTCGAATCATATTCTTTGAAGCTTCGCGTCTTCTGGTATATTTTACTGGGCGAGTTCTGCCTGTACCTCGCCATCTGCGAATTTTACAGCTCTGACCCGGATGGAGAGAGGAGGCTTTTCACAGCCTTTTTCCCAGAGGTGCTCATTAATTGATTTGTCCAGTTTGACCTGCACAGAATCAACCTTCATGTGCCTTACGAGAAAACCTCTTACTTCAATAACTGCTCTGTTTGCTCTTTTCCATGCAGGGACTTTCCTTACTGTCCTGAGAGGGATTGTATATATCTGTTCTTTTACCATGTCGTCGGCCATTTTTTCCCACCGTCCTCGCTTACTTCACATCCAGGCTTCTTCTTCTCCAGTGCCTGCGTCTGGGATGACTCACGACCTTCCGGTTAGTTTTCACAATAACCCACACTGGAACGCGTGTGTTCTGTTTGTGTGCCTTTGCAAGGCGTATCTTCTGTCCTTTCATATTATGACTCAAGTGGATCACACCTGTTGACCTGTAAATAATTAATTTTGTTAATTTCCGGTTATATCCGATAATCAGCTGATTGTGATTTTGACCCTTGAATAATCGAGGTTTTTTCCTGCCGATTAAACAGCAATTTTTAAAACCACATCCTGTAAATTCTATGGGGGTCTTGGTTAATCTGCAGCAGTATACAGGGTTGAATATAACTCGATTATTGTATAAATCTTTATTCCAGAATTTTTCCCCTTCCGGAAGACTTCCTGATTTCAAGACACGCTTTCTTCAGGGCAGTTTTTCCTGGAAAGCACATGGGACTGGATATGGGCAGGAAACAGTTCCTTTATTTTTTCTTCTCCGTCTCTCTGCCTGATTAACTCCCTTAGCTCGGTTTCATAATCGGCTTTCTGAGTATTCTCACTCGGCCCCTCTTCAATTTTCAGATAACGCTCTACAAGAATATTCACGGTTTTTTTGCCATATCCCTTCAAAGGGCAGATATACTGAATTCCCAATCGATCTTCGATGCTTCGTACCTGTGAGATTGAGAGTACAGGAACTCTATCATCCCTTCTGGTTCCATCAGCAATGAGTTTAACTTCCGGATCCGAAGCAAGAGTTTCTACGGCTTTTTCATGAATGTAGCTAATACCACTTTTCGGGAAACCGTCCTTCATTATTTTCTCGTAAGCCTTTTCAAGGATTTCCCATTCCAGAGAAAGAACCCTATGTGGGAATCCTAACCTTTTTGCAGTTTTTGCTGCCAGCTCACCATTGGGGAGCAGGCCGAAACTGCAGGTTACGAGTTCTATCTCAAAATACGGTTCCATTAAAAGGGCAGAGAGCGAACTGTCCTTGCCTCCGCTAAACAGGACCGAAATTCTCATTGTTTTTATACCCTGGTTATAGATGTCTTACGCTTTTTTGGCTGCATCTTCATCAGGAGGGTTTTAAGCTGTTCGTCGCTGATTTGAGACGGGAGCCTTCCACTCTGAGCAAGTGAGATCAGCTGCATTTCGAGCTGTTCCCCAAGAGCCGACCTTGACATCTTTAAGGTTGTAAGGCGCTCTCTGGCTTCAGGAGTCAGGATTTGCCTCAGGATGGCCTGCTTCTGGGCTTCCATCTCAGCGTTTGCCTGTTCCTGCTGGTAAGCCGCCTGGATGTCAGACTGCGGGTTCTGCGCCTGCTGCCTCTGGATTTCTGCAAGTCGTCTCTTTCGGATTTCGTTAAGTTCGTCATCCATTGTAGACATGGCAATCATCTAAAAAAACCGGTTTTCCGGAGCAATCTAGATTAAGATAATATTTGAAAGGGAATCCTATGAATTTTTCAGGTCCCCTTCGGATGGAATTTTTCTCAGTATTTTGCGAGTTCAGGGATCTTCTCAACAAGTTCTTGCTTGAGCTCATTGGATGCATTATCAAGCATGGAACGTCCCTTTGCAGATACCGTTCTTCCGTCCTTTACTTTTTGCAGGTAACCTGCAGCTTCAAGCTGCTGTACTGCCTTTCTGGCAATCGAACCGCTGCCTTTTGCTTTATGGTACGGCTGTGATCCGTTGTCCTTCTTTCCGCCGTATATTGATCTGAGCCTTTCAATTCCTACAGGCCCGTCGGTATAAATTTTCCTCAGGATCGCTGCGGTTCTGATATACCACCAATCATCGTTGTTCGGAGGGAGTTCCTTGTGAACCCCAGTCTTTACGTTCTTTGCCCACTCAGGGGGGACGACGTTTTCATTTTCTTTAAGAATGCCTGCAACCTTCTCTATAAGTTCCATTGCAGGGACATCAAACACTGTTGTCATGCATGCCACCTTTTCTAAGTTAGGTTATCTTTGCAGATCCTGAGAGATAGTGCCGATTCTTCTCCCCTGGCTGCCAGAAATCTACTTTTCCCGAAACGAGGTAACTCTTTCTCTTTCGAGAGGTCCTTTCTTATCCTTATAGCTGGATTTATGGACTCTTATGGTTTGGGCTTCCAGGCCCGATAAGCCGGTAAATGTGATTTTAGTTTTAACTGGAAGGAGGTTGATATATTTATCAATTACTGTGTTCAGGTATTCATATACAATCGATCAGGTGATTTATAGTATGAAAAGCTTCAAACTGAAAAACGATCTAATTGTATCGAAGTGACTCTTGTCGATTGACGCAAGTACCAACATCCAGCGTAATTACCTTCAAGCTATAAAAGCATTGTGTGAATTCGCAGTTAAACACCTGATGAACATATTATGGAAGCTGAACAGGGAGCTAAACCTGGTTTGTTGATGAGACAGAAGCGCATTAAAATATATCTAATTAATTAAGAGATGTCTCTGCTTCGGTAGGACTGTTCTTTGCTTTTAGGACAAATTTTACTA
>DATMYS010000585.1:0-7401 GCA_035560835.1 Methanosarcina sp. | reverse complement strand
TCCCCATACTCCCCATGGATAGTAATTTGTAAATTCAAATATAAATATTCACTTTTGTATATATTTTGCTGAATATGGATCCCACAAACTCTTTTGCCCTTTCCTTCTCAAAAGCAGCACAGTTCATTTGCATTTACAATCAGACCAGTAAATCCTCAATCCCCGACTCTCTCACAATATCGATCGCCTTAACCTCTTCTTCCGGAGTCAGAGAACGTCCAATTTCCGGATACTCCATAGCCCGGTAACATGGCCTGTACTGGAATATCAGGTTGAACCTGATTTGCGGGATATGTTTTGCAACCCATTCGGCAATTGGCCTTGTACAACATTCCAAATGGCCCGGAAGAACCAGGTGGCGAAGAAGAACTTCTGCGGTTTCGTAGGCGAATTTGAAATTGGGCTGCACGATTTCCAGGTAATTTTTTATTTTTGAATATTTCTGGGCGCATACATTGTTTCCGTACTTAAAATCTCCCAGGTAAACGTCCACAACCCCTTCAAGGATTTCTGCAACGTTGGGGGAATAATACATATTAGAGTTCCAGACCACAGGCGTGTTTACAGAAATTTCCCGGACTATCTTCAGGACAGTATGCGTGTGTGGAGTTGGGGTAACGAAATTCACATTTCTAGCCCCATGCATTCTCCTGAGGTCGATCAGCTTTGCAAGCTTCCTGGGTTCGATTCGGGTCCCAGCTTCAGGATTGGTTGAGATATCCCAGTTCTGGCAGTAAACGCAGGCAAAAACACATCCTGTAAGAAAGATCGTATGAGAAGGCACAAGCTCAGGCTCTTCTCCCATATGCAGGAACTCAGAAGCGTAATTGGAAGTGTCAGCGAGCCTGCAGAAGCCTTTCTCGCCGGCTTTCCTGTCAACCTCACAGCTCCACCCGCAGCACTGGCAGTTCGAAAGCATGCTGTCCGCAATCTCAACCTTAAGGTCAAGAAGAGAAGGGCTGGCTTTCGGAAGTTCCAGGAAGCTTTTGGTAAAAAATGCCAGCCTATCAGCCGCATCTTTATAGGCAAGGGCTTCCGCGGCTTCAAGTTCAAGGTCTTCTTTGAGTTTTCGGTACTCTTCTATCTCGTTGCCATGAATTTTCCTGAGTTCTTCAAGCTGCATGCCTGGATCAAACTGGGCCGGAATTCGTTCGGTTATCTTAAAAAGGGCAGGCATTTCATCTTTCTGCACCTTGAAGTAACGTTTCAGGTACTTCGGGGCTGCCATATTGAAATATTATTCCGCCTGGGTTAAAGGCTTATTGTCTGTTTCTTCCGTGTTTCAATTCTAATACTGAGTTCTGGTTTCTATCCAGTTCTGATCTCCATTCAGTTCTGATTTTTAATTCCAGTTTTCACTTCAGATTTTTAATTCCAGTTTTCACTTCAGATTTTCGATTCAGACTTTTAATTTTTGACTTTTAATTCTGCTTTTTCTGGTTTCTTAGCTCTGAGTCTACTCTCCATTATTTTATTTTTTTAGAAAAGGGAACGGCTTTTCCAGGCTCTTCGCAGGCAAGGTTATAAGAAGAAAAAGGCTTATAGCACTTTTTGACTTCTACCCTCACGGTAACCATAAAATTTACATAAGCAGGTTGGAAACGAAAATGGAATGGATCTTCCTTTTTATCGCAGGTCTTTTTGAGGCAGCCTGGGCAATCGGGCTGAAATATACAGAAGGTTTCACGAAGTTTTATCCAAGCATCCTTACCATCGTATGCATGTTCCTTAGCTTCTATTTCTTATCCCAGGCACTGAAGACTCTGCCAATAGGAACTAGCTATGCAGTCTGGACTGGAATAGGGATTATCAGCACTACGATTCTCGGTGTCCTGCTCTTTAATGAACCCATGGACTTAGCCAGAGCTTTCTGCATTATTCTGGTTTTTTCAGGGATAATCGGGCTCAAGATAATTTCTCCATGACACTTTGCAGAATTCTGCTCTTTTTCAGGACCTTTCCGGTACTTCTGGAAGATAGCCTTTTTCTGTTGTCGGAAGCCAAAAATTAAAAACCTGCAAGACAATTTATTATGGGATTAAATCCGAGGGTTGTTTCAGTCCGATTTTATCTTACTTTTTGATCAAGTGGTCAAAAATTAGCTTTAAAAATGCCCACGGAAGGCTTTTGGGGGGATATTCTGGTTACGCTTGACAGCACGACAATTAGTCTCTGGGATTTGATGTCCTTTCTGTTTGTACTTCTGTTTCTCTATGCAATAATCTACCCGCAGTCGCAGATTAAACAAATCCGATTGCGGCGCATGGCAAAACTTAAAGCTATGGAAAAAAACCACGGATGCAAATTGCTCACTATGATTCACAGGCGGGAGGCCATCTCCCTTTTCGGGCTGCCTGCTTACCAGTACATAGATGAGGAAGACGCCGAGCAGATCCTGCGCTGGATAAGAAAATACAAAGATTACCCGCTTGAGCTGATCCTGCATACGCCAGGAGGGCAGCTTCATTCCAGTATCCAGATCGCACGCGCCCTGCGGCGGCACCCGAAAAACACAAAAGTTATTATCCCCCACTATTCGATGTCAGGAGGCACAATTATCGCCCTTGCCGCAAATGAAATTGTGATGGACAAAGATGCAGTTATCGGACCAATCGAGCCCCAGATAGGAGATTTCCTGCACGGAACTTATCCAGCCCCTTCCTGGATCTACGCTGCAGAAACGAAAAAAGAAAAAGCCGATGATACTACCCTTGTTATGAGCGATATCTCAAGAAAAGCCCTCAAACTCACCCGAAATGTCGCAAAAGAACTTCTTGAAGGCAAAATTCAGCCTGGCCCGGTTGGAGAAAGCAGGCTTGATGAAGTGGTCGAAAAACTGGTTAGCGGAGAAATGATTCACAGCACTCCGCTCTCAGCAGGCGAGGCAAAAGAAATAGGGCTTTCCGTAAGTACGGATTTTCCTGAGGACGTGCATGAGTTTATGAAGCTTTTCAAGCCTGTAAAAAAGAGTGTGGAATACACCGAGTAAAATTTGAATCAGAATTAACCTAAATGAATATTTTAAAAGAGTTCAGGACGTCAGAAAAAGTTTAGTTAACCGGTTAGATTTTATTCAGTCCCTTATCTAAAAAATTTTTGCAAAGTATTCTCTAAGTTTGTTCAATGTCTCTTAGTTTTGTCCAATCTCCTTAAAATTTACTCAATTTCCTGTTTCCTCACCCTTGCATTCTCTTCACTCAAGCCTGTCCAGATAACCTTATACCTCAGATAATCAAGCACAGGATAGTAGAGGCTGCGGTCAAGCCCGAAACTCTCAAAGACCTTTACTGCATCGGCATAAGTTTCTACTGTCTCCGGTTTTTCAAGTTTCCGATCTATTCTCTCAAGCAGCTTCCTGTGAATTAAGTAGTTTTCAAGGAGCATGTAATCTTGATATTTCTCCAGGTCTTCGACTTTTCTGAATTCTTCGGTTTTTCCTGACTCCCCGATTTTTTCCAGTTCTCCAGCCTTTGCAAGCCTGTCTGCAACCACTTCCTTTAAGGCTTCTGGCAGGACTCCTTTCCCGGCTGCGATTCCCTCAAGGTTTATCAGTTCTCCTGAAATCGAAAATTCCATTTCTTCTAGTCTTGACCGGTCTTCTGAAAGCTTTCTTTCCTCGTACTTTCTGAGTATCTGCATAACTTCGTTTGCCGGGATTTTTTTGTCAAAGAAAATTACTTCCTGTGAAGGAAAATCTTTTTCAGAGCATTTGAGTTTTCTGTCAATCAGGAGAATCACAGGTTCCTTTACCAGCCTGAGTTTTTCGATCTTCTTTTCAAGGTATTCAGGGGTCCAGAAGCCTACTATTTCCAGATATACCCTCATCCCATCCCTCTGCAGGGAGAAATCCGGGACAAAAGCGTAATTTCCGGCTTTTAGAATCGTTGGCTCCCTTTTTATCTTCCAGCTCCCCAAACTGAGGCTGCCAAACATCTGCTCAAGCGTGCTGTCATAGGCCGCCTCTTCGGCATCGATTTCCTCAATCCTGGCTTCTTTTCCGACTTCTTTCCAGGTTTCTTCCCCAGCTTCATATTTTTCCTTTTCTTCTTTAATTTGAAGCTCTGGCGAAAGGGCCTCCGGGTACATAGCTGCTTCAGGAGTGATTTTGAAAAACTTTTCAGAGTCGTCAAGGGTAAAATTCAGGATGCGCTTCCCCTGATAGCCTTTGTGAAGAATTCCTGCCTTGAGCCTCCAGCCTTTTGACCTCAGCAGCGCAGGAAAGATTTTTGCAAGGGAATTCCCATAGCGTTCAGAGATCCGAAAAAGAGAGGCAGGTCCATCGAGATGCAGGTGGACGGCTTTTAATTCCTCATAGTTTTCTCTGGTTTTTCCTTCTTTTCCTTCAATTCCTTCTTTTTCTCTATCCATTTCTCTATCGATTTCTCTATTATTTTTGCCTCTTTTCTCGTCAGTGTCTTCCAGAGAATACATAAGTCCCGAACGAAGGATTTTCCAGAGCAGCTTTTGGAAATCGCCTTTTATCCAGATGTCGAGGTCAACTGCTCTGAAGAGCAGGGTCTGGGTCAGGGAAATGTTATACTGTTTTAGGAGTTCTGCTGGAGAAAGAGGTACAAAACTTTTGACAATCTGATTTTCCTCAAGATCCGCCCAGAGTGCCTTTTCAAGTTCCTTTACCGAAATTGAAAGTTTTTTTGTGGCTTTTTGCAGAGCCTCATTTCTCTCGGTAGGAGAAAGGGCCATGCCTCTGCAGGCTTCAAAAACCGTTTCCCTTGCCAGAGAAGGGTCAACAGATGCATCCGTTTCTATAACAGTGCGCCTTCCAAGCAGCTGGGAAAGCCCCCTGATAAAGCGATAATTCATTTCCTCGTAACCGTCAAGTTCAGTCAGAAGATCTCCATAGGTTTTTCCGATATGCTGCTCGAAAGTCTCTATCAGAAGCCTTGCTAGTTCCAGGTTTTCGGCATCAAAAGCTGCGTATACAGGTTTTATTTTCCCTCCGGAAATGTGGGTTACAAGAAGGTCAGAAGTAAGCAGGTGAGCCGCCTCCGGGGCTTTTTTCTTTCTCCATCTGGCTTTCCTTTCCTGACTCTTTATTTATCTGATTTTCCTTTCCTGACTCTTTATTTATCTGGCTTTCTTTTCCTGCTTCTCTTTTCATCTGGTTTTCCTTTCCTAATTTTCCAGAGCCTTTTCGGTTTGAAACAGCTTCTTTTCTTCTCCTGGCAGTTCCGGCTTCGGTCGTTTCTTCGGTTATAATTTCATAGAGTATAGCTTCTTTTCCTTCTTTTTTTCTGAGGATCCTTCCCAGGCGCTGGATATATGCTAATTTGCTCCCCGTGCCGCTTGCTATAATCCCTATATTTGCTTCAGGGACGTCAATGCCCTCGTCAAGCACCTTTGAAGTAACAACAGCCCTATATTCTCCTTTCCTGAACTTTTCGAGGATGGAATTCCTTTCTTTTGCAGGCGTCCTGTAAGTAATCGCAGGGATAAGAAATTCCCTGGAAATCCGGTGGACAAGCCGGTTATGTTCCGTAAAAATGAAGACCCTGTCCTCCCGGTGTGCTTTAAGGATCTCTTTTAACTTTTCAATTTTAGACTCGGTATTGAAAGCAAGTTCTCTTGCTGCGTTTCTTGCAAGAAGGGCTTTTCTGGCTTCAGGGTCTCTCCCGCTTTTCATGACCAGTTTCTGAAAATCCCTTGGTCCCCGAAGAACCATCCCGGTTTTCCTGAGATAATCTGTGTAAACCGAATAATATTTGTCGTATTCTTCCCGTTCCTCATCCGTAAGTTCAGCAGCTATCCGTTTGATCCTGTAAGGAGCAAGGTGGCTGCCTGCAAGTTCCGAGACGTGCTTTTCGTATACTTTTCCCCCTACAAGCCTGTTAAGCTCCGTGTGTAATTCATCTTCCCGTTCGTAAGTGGCTGTCAGCCCAAGCCTATAAGGCGCTGCAGAAAACTCGGCAATGCTCCTGTATCCGGCTGCAGGCAGATGATGGACTTCGTCAAAAATAAGGAGGCCGAACCTGTTACCAAGGGCTTCGGCGTGAATATAAGCCGAGTAGTATGTAGAAACGGTTATGGGAAGAATTTTCTTTTCCCCTCCACCAAGCTTTCCGATTTCCATTAAAAAGGCTTCTTCAAGCTGTTTTTTCCATTGTTCAAGCAGGTCAAGCGTCGGGACGACCACAAGGGCAGGGGTATTGCAGCCTGCAATTGCCCGGATTCCAACAAGAGTTTTTCCGCTTCCTGTTGGCAGGACAAGCACTCCCCATCGATCATTTTCTCCCCAGGACACAAGAGCTTCAGCCTGGTAGTCTCTTAACTTAAGTTTCTTTCCCGAAGCTTCATAAGCTGCTGCCAGATCAGGACAGGGAATGAGATCAAGCACTTCGTCTTTAAACGGAATCTTAGAATTTTTCAGATAACTTATTATATCTCTGTAATAAAGAGCGAGAGCTCTGAAATTTCCGCTTCTTTCGTCCCAGACTACATTGGGAACCCTTAAATTACCTTCTATAAGAAGCGTTCCCTGCTTGAAGCTAATTTTGATCATTGTTTATTAAAAGTCTGGACATTATATATAATTGATTTATCAGCCTCGGTTTCCATTGCTCGATTTCCATCGTCCAAGTTCCGTCACCCGAGTTCCGTCACCCGAGTTCCGTCTCGGGAGGACAGAGCCCTTTTCGCTACGCTCAAGAGGGCTGAATTTATAACGAAGATGCTTATATGAGTCGATGTAGCTGAATTATGGACAAGAAAAGCTAAATCTTCAACTAGCTCGGGAAATCTGATTTATCAGAATTTCTTTTTGGATCATTCAGAGGGTGTGGTCACAACTCATATAAAATAAAGCTTGACCGCAAGCCTTTTTCGAAAGGCTCAAGCGCAAACCTTTTCAAAAAAGGTTTGATCGAAAACCCGAGCAGCAACGTCGTCGGCGTGATCAACCGGCGCAACGGTTGCGGCACAACTCTTTTTAAAAAAACATAGCCAAAAAATTTTTTATGCATGCTCCTCAGGTTCGCGGTTTCAGGGTTATCTGACTCTTAGGGGAGGGAAACTCTTTTTAAGGAGAAGGCCGGAAAAATGGGAAATCCGGTAAATACGCAAGAAGGAGGGAAGAAATAGTTTCTCCTGAGGCAAATACCTGATTGCTTTTTTCCTTTATGTTCAGGTTATTTATAGTTTTACTCCAATATAAACATTAAAAAATTTATCTTTATCGTTAACTGGAGGTATATTAAATGATACATCTATGGGAGTATGATTCTCGCAAGCTTGATGGCTTCAACTTGCCACAAATGATGAGTGAACTTGAAAGAATCGGAAATGAAGGCTGGGAACTGATTTTGATCAAGAACGATATTGACGAAGAAGGCAACGTAACTGCAATTTTCAAACGAGAAAAGGAAGAGACGATATCTCTATAAAAAC
>DATMYS010000584.1:0-2153 GCA_035560835.1 Methanosarcina sp. | reverse complement strand
TTCTCTGATAAATGATTTTTTACAATGATTCTCTGATAAATGATTTTTTACAATAACTCTCTAATAAACGATTTTTTACAATAACTCTATGATAAGCAACTTTTAAGGCCAATTTTGATAGATGGCTTTTATAACTATTCCTTCTCGAGAGATTTTCTCAAATCCTCGGGTTGGGGATTAACTGAATCATTTTTACTTCAGATTAATAAATATCGTACTGTCTATCTATTAGGATTAATCTATTATTTAAGTTTCTGGCAGAAGGACTCCAGATTAATTTAAGGTGGCGAGGGGAAATTTTTCGGAAGCTGCAAGGACAGAAACATTAAAATCCCTTCAGGTTTATTGAGGACTCAGGTGAAAATCATATGACCGCAGAATTACCTCCTCAAGTTCAGAACCAGATAGCACAGCTTCAGCAGATACAGCAGCAAATACAGGCTCTGGCTATGCAAAAATCACAGATTGAAGCCATGCAAAAAGAGTCCAAAATGGCTCTTGACGAACTAGAAAGACTCACTGATGATACAGTAGTCTATCGTAACGTAGGGGAGCTGGTAATAAAAACGAGCAAGGGAGAGTCCATTACGAAACTGAAAGACAGGGAAGAAACTCTCTCACTCAGACTTCAGTCCATTTCCAGGCAGGAAGAAAGGCTCACATCTCGCTTTAAACAGCTTCAGGAGCAGATTCAGCAGGCTTTGGGCACCAGAGCACAATAATTTTATTTTTCATTCCCGCATAAGGAATATTAAATGAAATGTAGCTTTGCCAAAATTTATAAAAAGTCACGCTGAAATCTCTAAATTCTTGAATCCAAGGAAATCGATGCCTATAAAATCGATAGCCAGAGTGGACAATGGAAGTTAATGAAGAGGAGTTTTTCAATCGACTCCTCGACTATCGAAATATTTTATATTTGTGTCACCGGAATGCAGATCCGGACGCGGTTAGCAGTGCTTTTGCCCTTTCAGAAGCTATCGGAGGCACTGTTGGACTTGTGGACGGCTGTAACCGTGTAGCTGCTGTGCTTATAGAAAGACTTGGGATTGAAGTTGTGGATAGACCCATTCTGGCTGATTACGGTTTTGTCGTTGTGGTTGACACCTCCACAAAAGCGCAATTAAATGATCTGGAGCTTACCAGATATTGCGTGATAGATCACCATACAACTACTGCTCTGACAGAAAATGCCGAATTCTACCTGCACAGGAACAGTACCTCTACCGTAGAAATAGTTTACAATATCTTAAAAGCAATGGAAGCACCCATTAACCGACGGGTGGGGATCGGGATGCTCACAGGAATCGTAACAGATACCGGGCATTTCAAACATGCATCGGCAGATACGTTCCGAACAGTATCCAAAATTATAGCGGACAGCGGTGTTGAGTATGGAGAAGTATTGGACCTTATGGCTGCTACCCCACAGGATATTTCCATGCGCATAGCTATCCTGAAAGCCGCAAGCCGCGTCGAGCTCGATAGAGTGCAGGATATGCTGATAGCGTCTTCCCATGTCAGTTCTTTCGGAGGCTCTGCATCCTCCATGCTCATTAATATCGGTGCAGATATTGCTTTTGTTGGCACAGCCAAAGGTGAAAGCGTCAGGATAAGTGCAAGAGCAAAACGTGATGCTGTAAGTGCCGGAGTTAATCTTGGCCAGCTAATGGAAGATATAAGTAACGAGTACAACGGCACAGGTGGGGGACATTCCGGAGCTGCCGGAATCGATGTGGTCGGTGGCATGAAAGAAGTGCTGGATAAATGCAGGGAAAGAACAAAGAAAATTCTTGAAGCTTCTTTTGGAGAAAAGTCAAAAGGGGTCTCTTTTATAGATGATATCGAAGAGCTTGAAAATGAGTGATTCCTCAAAATAAAAAGAGATTTCATTCATCTGAATATACTTCGAAAATCCCCTAATTCGCAGTATACTTGAAACCTTATTTTGCTTCATAATTACCGGAGTTCGGTAATTGAATCCGGTAATTATAGTATTTGCTGACTATGAGTAAACCTGTCGGGTTATCTCAAAATCCACATCATGTTGCTCGGTAAACTTTCTATTTTTATGCAATCAGTTTTCAGGTTCACTTACAAAATCTTTTTTTGGCCTAACAGCTAATATTTATATAAGAATCTAGCTTAACCTT
>DATMYS010000583.1:0-3297 GCA_035560835.1 Methanosarcina sp. | reverse complement strand
GTACGTTAGTTTCAATATAAAAATAGTAGTCGAAGTAGTCAAAAGCTACAAGATTAATAAAGATAATATAATAAATACAGATAACATATTATTAATTCCAGCTTATAATACCAATTTCTGGCCTGGTCGTCTGAACTACGACAGAGCTACCAGGTCAGAAAAGTTCTGAGGGGAAGGGGGCAGATTTAGCGTGCCGGATACATCAGATATGTTGATCTTCTGGGCTGTAGTTATGGCACGTTTCTTTATACCACTTGGGATCCCCAGATATCCTCTGCCAGCAGTAATAGCTTCTCTAATTCTCGATACCGTAGACCAGACAATCTTCCAGCTATTTACGAGCCTTCCCCTTGAAGGCTACCAGAGCTATGATAAGGCCCTTGATAATTATTACCTGGCCATAGCATATCTTTCAACAATGCGGAACTGGTCAAATCTCTTTGCCTTTAAGATAAGCCGCTTCCTTTTCTATTACAGGCTGGTTGGTGCAGCTCTTTTCGAGTTAACACACCTGCGGGAGCTGTTGTTTATTTTTCCCAATACTTTTGAGTATTTCTTTATTTTCTACGAGGCAGTACGCCTGAAATGGAACCCGATAGTGCTCACAAAAAATAAACTGATCACTGCTACAGTCCTTATCTGGATCTTCATCAAACTGCCGCAGGAATACTGGATCCACATCGCTCAGCTGGACACTACCGACTGGATCCGGGCAAACCCCTTAAACGCATTAATTCTCATCGGCTGGGCTTTATTCCTGCTTGGCATGGCATGGGCGTTGCTGAGAGACCTGCCTCCAATGAGGTCTGGTTTTGCAATTGCAGCTGATCCTGTACCTGTAATCCAGAAAGAAAGATCCAAAAAAGGTATCGAAATAAGTCCTTCGGTGCTTGATTCCTCAAAACGTTTTTTTGATAATGCCCTTATTGAAAAAATAGTGCTGGTATCCCTCCTGAGCATAATTTTTGCCCAGATTCTTCCCGAGGTACGTTCAACCAACCTCCAGCTAGCGATAGGTATGGCTATCATCATAATAATTAACACTGCATTGAGCCACTGGCTTGCCAGGCGAGGGACTTACTGGAGATCTATAATCCGGGAATTCATAGTAATGACCATGGTGAACTTCGGCATTGTACTTGCATTCGATTTCCTGCTACCCAGATATGATGGTTCTATCAACCTTTTTAACACGCTCTTTTTCGTCCTCCTCCTTACCCTGAACGTAACGCTCTATGACAGGTATCGGGCAGTGCAGATCAGGAATAATGTCGATGGCGGGAATTCCGACAGATAGAGGGAAAATGGGTGAGTCTTTCACAAAATGCATAAAACTTCTTACTTAGACACTGAAGGTTAATCTGGGCCGGTATTTGCGTCCGCAGAAAATAAAGAAATACTAAATATGCGCTTGAAAAAAGCAGGTATTGGAATAACTCCAAAGAATGACTCTGAATTAAAGTATAGCCTCTTATTTACTCTCCTTTTCTTTCAGCTCACAATAAACATTCAGTAATTTGAGCGTGTTTTCAGAAACCTGCACCTTCATTTCCTTGCCCGGCCTGAAAAACGCAAAATGGTGGATCTCACTTCTCGGTTCTGGCATCCCCCTGGCCTTAATCTTGAAGACCTTGGACGCATGAAACTTGAAAAGGTATTTTACATCATATGCCCGAAGCCCTGTTTCTTCCCAAAGCTCTCGAATCGCGGCTTCTATGCTAGCTTCACCTTTTTTTGGTTTTCCTCCGGGGAGCCTGTAGTAAGAGCCGGAACTGCTCACCAGCAGGATTCCTTCATCGGTTTCAACTATTACCGACCCTCTTCGGTTATCGTATGCACTTGGAATATTTTTGCCTTCTTTGAAACGGTTGAGCTTTATAGATTTGACACTTCTTGATAGGGATTTTGTTTCTAGAAGTACTTAAAATTTCCATATGTCGGTTGCTTTCCTTCTTCTATCTCGAATAACGGAAGAAGAGAGCAAAATCCTTTAGGCCTACCGGAAGAAGGTTATAAATGCTTCTTATCCTCCACGGGGGACAGCTAGTAGGCTCCTTTCTTCGGTAGCAAAAAAAGCTGTTAACGACTATTCTGATGCCTCCGGAAATGTAAAAGGGCCAATGGATCTGGCCCTTACCCTTGTGGAAAACATTATGAAGTATCTTAACAAGTTTTCAGGTATTGACGAAATATGAATTCTAAAGATAGTCCTTACGGGATTGGAGGCAATTTACGGTTTATATTTTTAATCTGGTTGATGCCATCTCTGATCGGATTACGACTTTTTTGATGAAGACCTTCAGGACAACTGACGGTTAGTCCTTCCCGTTTTATTTTGGTTCGTGAGAAGGAAGTTTCCCTGTGGGAATTAACAACAGATGAATCGATTTTTAAACAGGCAAAAAAATTTAAATATGAATAACGGATTAAATAAGCACATGGAAATACAGTTCAAAAAAGATTTAATCGAAGCAATTTGTTGTCTTGTCCTCTGGATTATTGTAAGAAGTTACATAAATGCCTATGCACCTTAACTTGGGGGATCTAAAAATAAATTTGAAATACATTTAAATGGAATTTGAGATTTCAAAAGGCTGTATGAAATAATTTTTTGATTTAAATACTGGGTTTGAAGAAGCTGCAGGGGGAGATATACAACAAACAATTTTTTATATTTAAAATCCGATTTATTCCCAATGGCTGCTTCCTGGTCCTGGTCCAGGACACTTGGCGCAAAGCAGAAGGGCTTTTCCTGGCGAATAGATAATCGAGGAAATCTGTTCATAAAAAGGAAGTTCAGAAAGTATCGTTTTCCCAGAATCGATAAGATTAGCTGCCGCCATCTGGACAGGGTCTGCGAGTTCATGCAGGATAGGGAATGGAAAAAACTTGCAAACGACGCTGCAAAACTGTGTATGGGCACGGAAAAGGACGGTATCGGGAAATTCCTGTATAAGCTCCGGCCAGAAGTATCTTATGCCCAGCTTTCAAGCCAGTTAGGAGCTATCTTTTATCAAGCTGGGGTCTGGGAATGGAATGAGCAAAAAAGGGGAATGAAGTTCCTGCTACTTTCTGAAAACTGGCAGGAAAAAACAATTGAGTATTATAGAGATTCACTTAGTTCCGAAAATGAATCCGCTTTTTTTGATAACGTTCTTGAGCCTGTTCTCGAGCCTGGAGAAAAAGAAAAAACCAAGAAAAAACAAAAGCAGAAAGGACAAATTGAAACAACTCCGAAAATTGAGCAGATGAAACTTTCGGCTTTTTTTCGAGATTGAGAATATATAATTTTTAATA
>DATMYS010000582.1:0-6131 GCA_035560835.1 Methanosarcina sp. | reverse complement strand
ACAAATGAAAGCTTATTACTACCCTCTTCTTATCCTTGGAGCTGGTATTCTCGGGCTTATATTTATCAAAATTTTATCTCCATCACTTTATTCACTGATTATAAACGCGCCAAGTACTGTTTTTGGGATTCAACAGGGAGGGCCCTCCACAATAGAAGAAGCTTCTTCGATATTCTACAGTAGTGGCGTCTTTACCCTAACAAAAGCTTTCTCAAATTTCACTCCTACGGGATTTCTAGCTTCTCTACTCGGGATGTTTATTCTGGCTGCAAACCTGTTCAGAAGACCTAAGCCCCAGGAATTCCTGGTTCTTGTATGGAGTTTCTTTATTCTCCTTGCAATTTACGGCCAGGTTCGTTTTGCATATTACTATTCGATAAACGTTTCAATCCTGAGTGCCTATATCGGAGGACTGTTACTTGAAAAGGTAAAATGGAGTGAACTTGACCAGAAGTTCAGAAATAACGTAAAGTCGCCTGCAGACATACCTAAGGTGTTAAAATTCGTCAAAATAGAGCAGGTTTTTGCACTCCTGGTTATAATGGTATTTCTGATTTATCCAGTATATGGAGCTGCAATGCCATATACAAAAATGGTATACGGTCAACCCATTCAGCCCTGGGAAGAAGCTTGTACTTGGCTTCGCTCAAACACCCCGGATCCTGGTATGGACTACAATGCCATTTATGAAGCCCCGAAAAACGGAGAGATGTTTCAGTATCCAGATACGGCATACGGTGTTATGTCATGGTGGGACTACGGACACTATATAGAAACAATAGGGCACAGGATGCCAAATGCGAATCCATTCCAGGCAGGAATAGGAGGGCGCAGGGTAAGTATTAACGAAACAAACCAGCCAGGGTCTGCAACCTTCTTCACAGCCCCATCTGAAGAAGAAGCAACTGCCGTGCTCAAAGCTATAGATCCAAGGCCTGACAAGATGGGTGCACGTTATATAATTTCTGATGCCAGAATGGCCACAGACATATTTGGGGCAATGCCCGCCTGGACTCTTGATACTGAAGGGTACTATCAGGCTTACTGGACAGGTAGCCAATATCAGAACATACCTTCTACCCGGTATTTTAATTCCATGGAAGCAAAACTGCATATTTTTGACGGAAACGGCTTGAAACATTACCGTATGGTTCACGAGACCGAGGCCTACCAAACTGATGAGGTCGGATATAAACAGGTCTACAATTTCTTCTATGGTGGCAAGCTCCCTGAAAAGGATACAGGTTATGTCAAGATCTTCGAATACGTCAAAGGTGCAAATATAACCGGAACGGCTTCCCCTAATGAGACTGTAAAAATAAGCACGACAATCCTTACAAATCAGGGACGGACCTTTGAGTATTCCCAGTCAACAACTGTAGACTCTCAGGGAAGGTACGAATTCACAGTGCCTTATTCAACAGACGGTCCGATTTCAGGAGAGACGCAGTTCGACACCACCCCTTCAGGCCCCTATGTGTTGAGCTACGGCGATACGACAAAAGAAGTGAGAGTAAGTGAAGAAGCCGTGGTAAAAGGAGAAGAGATAAAGGTATAAAATAGTACGGAGTGTGCGATTGCTCACTCTCCTGCACCTTTATTTCTCCTTCTTTTTTCTTATGCCTTTATCTTTGAATTCTATGTTTTCACTCTTATTTTTTGAGCCAGATCTGCAGGATTTTCACTTTATTTTCCCGCTATCTAGATATACCATTAAAAAAACCTACTTCGCAGGTGAAGTGTGATGGAAAACCCTATCATAGGCCGAGTCTGGAAATTCAGAGACGATATAGATACAGATGTAATCATTCCCGGAAAATACTTGAGGACCAAGGATATGCAAGTTTTTGCAGCTCATGCAATGGAGGGCATTGATCCCGAATTTGCAAAAAAAGTAAAACCAGGAGATATTATTGTAGCAGGTAACAATTTCGGCTGCGGCTCCTCAAGAGAACAAGCTCCCCTTGCCTTAAAACATGCAGGTATAGCCTGTGTTGTCGCAAGATCCTTTGCAAGGATCTTTTTCCGAAATGCAATCAATGTAGGGCTACCTCTTATTGAGGCCGATATCGAGTGCCAGGAGGGCGACGAAATAAGGGTTGACCTGCTAAAAGGCGAGGTTACAGTTTCAGGGAAAGGCACATTCAGGGGAAATAAACTGCCAGATTTCTTGCTCCAGATACTTGCTGACGGCGGGCTTGTAGCTCATAGAAAGAAAATCCAGAGCGAGCAAAAGGAATAATTTGATCAAGTAGATATCGAGATACACCGGAAAATGCACTGGAAACATACCGGAAATAGATTAAATTTGGTAATTATTAAAATAATAGTAACCCATAAGAGTAACCCAGAATCGATCACCCAAGAAAATCATTCAAAGCAATCGATAACTATGATTTTTCCTGATGAATATAAGCATGTAGGCGTAACAAAATCCTTCTGCTCTGGCACTGAGGAGCCCATCTATTTTTTGACTGACTACCTGATTACAGAGAAGGAAAATCCTCAGACAGGCGGCTGTGAATATGCAGTCTATCACGTGAAAAAAAGAGGAGAGGGATTGCTCAGGGAAGTTGAAGCTCTCGAAACAATAGCCTCAGGAGAAGAGGTGGTAAAATATGACAGGGAACTGAATATAAAAGACCGCACACTCCTGATCGAGACTGCAGAAAAGCTCTGTACTGGCGAGGTGAACACGGTAATTTTTACAGGTATGGATAAGCACGTTACTTTTGTTCATGACCCTGACCTTTCAAGCATTCTTGAACTAGAAATCCTTGACGTTGCCCCCCCTTATCCTTCCTGGCTTTCCCTTGTTGTGAGAAGGCTTGAAGCCAGTGGGATTTTCGGGGATCTCCAGGTCAGGTTTACTGAAAAAGTAATCGACCTCCGGCGTTTTGAAGGAAAAAATACGGTTTTTCCATGCAGCGCATCTGGACTCGAAGGCAAATGTCTGGATTCGGATGTGCTCACGGAAAATGGACACTTACTGATAGGATGCGATATTTCAAAGACTCTTTTTGAGATGCGTTTTCCTGAACTTGAGTATTCCTTTGTAAACATCTGTCCCTTCAAGTCCGAAATAGTTGTGCCCTCAAAATCGTTTATTACGCGCTGTTGCAGGTCTGAAAATTCAGGACTTGTAAAGATCTCGGGTTTTGATGGAGCTGTAGTCCATTGGGGAGCATCGGAGTACCAGGTTGCTGAAGCTATCCGAAAACTTGTAAGCAACCTCAGGCAGAGTTCAGAGGATCTAAATAGGAGCGTATAATACCCACATAGTAATTTGATTTAAACACTGTCCGTTCTAATCTGTTATGCAGACCCTTCAGACTTGACCTGCCTGCATTTTGGCTAGCTCTTGTATCTCACATTATATTTAAAAATATTTATATCAGTAGCCGTGACGAAGACATAGCTTTAAATCTGATTGCAGATCAATTGGGTCATCAAAAGGGTAATAGCGAGATATAGATATTTAGGATTTTCGAGTCTCAAATGTCTTCATATACTAAAGATCCAATTATCCCAAAATCATATGCTGAAGATCCAATTATCCCAAAATCATATACTAAAGATTTAATTATCCCGAAAGATCTCATTTATAAAACGAAACTGGAGTAGTCACTTAATGTCTTTCCTTACTAATTTCTTTCTAGGTCTCGGGCTTGCAATGGATGCATTTGCAGTTTCAATGTCAAGCGGTACCACGATAAAGCCTTTCCGGCTCAAGGATGCACTAAAGCTTGCTTTCTTTTTTGGAGGATTTCAGGCTTTAATGCCTGTGCTGGGCTGGCTTGGAGGGAGCATGGTAAGCGGCTTTGTATCAAACTATGCTCCCTGGATTGCTTTTGGGCTTCTGGCCTTTATCGGAGGCAAAATGATTTATGAGGCCCTTTACGGAAACCCGAATGGGAAGATAAATTCCCTCAATTATTCAGTGCTTCTGGTGCTGGCAATCGCTACAAGTATAGATGCCCTTGCCGTGGGAATTAGCTTTGCCTTTCTCAATACGCCTATTCTTGAGCCCGCGATTATAATAGGCTGTGTGACATTTTTCATGTCTTTCTGCGGAGCAATCCTTGGGTATAGAATAGGTCACTTTTTTGAGCACGAAGTCGAGATTATTGGAGGGCTTATTCTTATCGGGCTTGGTGGAAAAATCCTTGCCGAACATCTATTCTGGATATGATAATCCTAAGAACCTCAAAAAGTTACGCCAGATTCATATACCCCTAACTAAGATGCAGTTAATATGAGACTGGCTGTAATCGAAGGTGATGGTATAGGCAGGGAGGTAATCCCTGAAGCTGTCAAAGTCCTTGATGCTTTGGGGCTTGAGTTTGAAAAAGTGCCCCTGGAGCTTGGTTATACCCGATGGGAAAGAACAGGGACTGCAATATCAAATGACGATCTGGAAACCATAAAAAGGTGTGACGCGGTCCTTTTTGGGGCAGTTACCACTGTACCGGACCCAAACTACAAAAGCGTGCTCCTGACGATCCGAAAGGAACTGGATCTGTATGCCAATATCAGGCCTGTAAAACCTCTGCCCGGCATAACCGGGGTTACCGGGAGAAACGATTTCGATTTTATTATTGTCAGGGAAAACACTGAAGGGTTGTATTCGGGAATTGAGGAAATAGGACCCGAAATCTCCTGGACGAAAAGAGTCGTCACTAGGAAAGGTTCCGAGCTGATTGCAGAATACGCCTGTAAACTTGCAAAGAAAAGAAAGAACAAGCTGACCATTGTCCATAAATCCAATGTCCTGAAATCCGACAAGCTTTTCCTCGACGTCTGCAGACAAACCGCCAGTGCTAATGGAGTGGAATATGGAGATATGCTGGTTGACTCAATGGCTTACAGCCTTATCATGCATCCTGAAAGGTATGACATTGTAGTTACGACGAACCTCTTCGGAGACATTTTGAGTGATATGTGCGCAGCTCTTGTAGGAAGTCTCGGCCTTGTTCCGAGCGCCAATATAGGGAATAAATATGCCTTCTTCGAACCTGTGCACGGGAGCGCACCTGACATTGCCGGAAAGGGCATTGCAAACCCACTTGCTGCAATCCTCTGTGTAAAGATGCTGCTGGAATGGATGGGAGAACCTCGATCTCAAATTATCGATGAGGCAATAGCCCATTTGTTTCAAAAGAAAATCGTCACTCCTGATCTGGGAGGAACGGCCAGCACAATGGAAGTCGGAGACGCTGTTGCGAAATATTTGACGAATAATATTAATGAGTAACATATAACGCAGCTCAACCTGGCAGGCTGGATCGCCTCCTGCCAGAGGAGAGTTTTTAATGTTTTAAACCCTTTTTTATAATAAGGAGCGATTATATTTCTATCAAAATAGCTGCACTTAAATCTGATTTATCGTTAACGAATGAAGGGGGTTTCATTCTGCGTCAGTTTTTCGATGTCTCATTGCCTATTACGGAAGAAATGGTTATATATCCGGGAAAGCCTGAACCTTCGATTAAGAGGTATGCCTCTATCCCTAGGAACAAGGTAAACGAGTCTATCCTGACTCTGGGAAGCCATACCGGCACTCACGTAGAATCCAGGCTGCATCTTCGGGATGGTAGAGAAGGAGCTGCTGACCTGCCTCTTGATCATTTTTATGGAAAGTGCAGGGTTTTTGATCTCGCGCTGGTAGAAAGTGAAATTCACAGACAGGATCTTGAAGAGTTTGAAATAGGGCCTGAAGAGATAGTACTTCTCAAGACTAGGAACTCGGCCCTTGGGTACATGAAGTTCCTTGAGAATTATGTACATATTAAAATGGATGCAGCTGAATACCTCGTCAATGCCGGAATCAAAACCCTGGGATTTGATTACCTGAGCGTTAAAAAACCTGATGGGGACGATGAAGTCCGTGAGCTGCTTATAAATAATACAACTTTGTTTTTAGGACTCAACCTTGCCGGCATTCCCGAAGGAGAATATACATTCATAGGTCTGCCACTTCGTATAGATACGGACGGAGCTCCAGCGAGAGTGATACTTTTTAAAGAATAAAATATTGTAACTATTCAGCCTATCAAAACATGTCTGTTGATATTGATTCTAATGAAATTGAAGAATCAGAGAAATAACTTATGAACAATGAAAAAACGTAG
>DATMYS010000581.1:0-3626 GCA_035560835.1 Methanosarcina sp. | reverse complement strand
TTGCAGATATTCGAACTCCTGTTCAAAACCTCTATGTGGCAGGCACTGATACTGACAAGCGTAGCATGGGAATTACCCGGGCTTCATATTCTATTATCGAGCTTCTGAAAATTCTCAATGAAGATGGGAACCTTCATTAAAACATAAAAAGATGATAATTTGAAAATGGAAAATCCGAGCCAAAAGCAAAAGATCCTGAAAAATAGAAGGTACAGACTATGAAGAAAAGTTGAAGGGGAATAAACTTAATCCCTGAGATTTTCTATAACCTGTTTACCCCTTTCTGCTGGTACAATTGTCAGCTCAGCATGAGGAAATTCTCTCTCAAGTGGCTCGCCATCTGCAAGCCTGTCCAGGGTTATTGCAACCGCAGCAACCTCGGAATGGGGCTGGCTTCCAACTGCAACATTCCAGTCCGCAAGCTGATAAATTTCCGGAGGCACCTTTTCTGCCCCTACCACGATCATAAGCCTGTCACAACTTTTAAGCTCATCCGTGACGTCGGGCAGATTGACCCCGTACATTGAAAGATGACAAACTTTTCCCCCGGCAGCTTGCCATTCCTTGATTTCCTGCTTATAATTGACGTTATTCTTAACATAGAAATCTCCACCCCAGCGACTGACAACATCTTCAAGAGTTTTTACTATTCCGGGGTCATTCGAGGCAAGGAGCATACCTTCTGCACCAAGCAACCGGGCAGTTAAGCCCACGTGGGTTGTGATTCTTTTATCCCTCTCAGGGCGGTGCCCCAGGCGCAGTAAAATAATCCTTTTCATGCTCGTGCTAAAACCCTGCAAGGTATTAAAGGATTTCACTTAAAAAAAAGAGAGAAGATTACTGGAACCCGTAAGTTCCAGGTATTCTCTTAAGAAGCATGCCCTCAACAACTATCGGGTTTGTTCTCTGGGCCGTTGTCAATGCGATCTCGAGCTTGAACTCTTTTTCAGCATAAATCGTAAGGATCGGATCTCCTTTCTTGACAGACTCCCCCATTTTCTTGTGGATAGCGACCCCGGCTCCTTTATCATTGGGGGCTCCTGCAAGCCTCGCAATCTCAATTATCCACTTATTGTCAAACTCGATGACATATCCATCCGCAGAAGCGAGAATTTCGGCAGTATATTGCCCTACCTGGATATCTTTCGATGTAATCTTTGGATCTCCGCCCTGAGCTTCAATAATCTGTTTCATCTTTTCAAGGGCCTTCCCATTCCTTAGCGTTTCCAATGCAACTTCCTTTCCTCTGTCCCTTGGAGCCGCACCTCCCATTTCAAGCAGGATACCCGCAAGAGCCGCACTCTTTTCAATAAGGCTGTTCGGACCTTCCATGCTTTCAAGCACTTTTAAGGCTTCCCTTACTTCCAGCGAGGGTCCTACTTTTCTTCCAATGGGAGACGAACCGTAGGTGATTGCACACTCAACGTTCATTCCAAGCCTGTGCCCGAGGTTAATCAGATCTCTTGCAAGTTTTTGCCCGTCCTGAACAGTTGGAACTTTTGTGCTTGGCCCGACAGGGATATCCATTACCACATTGTCGGCCCCGATAGCTCCTTTTTTTGCCATAATCGAGGCGAGCATCTGGTAGTAAGGGTCAATGGAGAGAGGATATTCAACCCTTATGAGCTTGTCATCGGCAGGTGCAATATTTGTGGCTCCACCCCAAACAAGCGCACCCCCGACTTTTTCGGTTATCTCTTTGACTTCCTGGGAACTGAACTCTACCGGAGAGAGCACTTCCATAAGATCGGCAGTTCCGCCTGCCCCTGTAATCGCCCTCGAACTCGTCTTCGGAATAAGAAGCCCGTTTGCAGCGATAATAGGGACAACAAGGAGAGAGATCTTGTTTCCGGGAACTCCTCCTATCGAGTGCTTATCCATTATAGGGTGAGTATCAAATTCTATCGTGTCTCCACTCTCAATCATAGCCCTTGTAAGCCATTCGACCTCATCATCGGTCATTCCGTGAATATAAGAAGATGTAATAAAAGCCGAGAGTTCGATCTCACTGAGATTTTCTTCCACGATATCGTTTACGAGTATTTTAATCTCTTCCTGCACAACAGGTCTTTTATCCATCATCTTCTTAATCACGGACGCGGATTTTGAACGGAATGACGGAATGACTTCGACTGGTTTATCCCAATCCACAAAGTGCTCATATACCTCGGAAAAAACGCCCAGCGTGCCCGGCGGAACCATATCATCCGTTGTGTCCACAATTGCAGAGAGGCTCTCATGCCCACGAATACGGACTCTATCCCCCGGATTAACCCCCAGTTCCTTTGCATCGACAATGTTTAGTAGCACCTTGTGCTGCCCTATTTTAATGTTAAAATGTTCTAACTTCAACTGCATGAGTAAACTCCTTCCGTTTCGTTCTCGTTATAAGTGTAAATCTGTGACTAAAATTTGTTTCCCCAGAATCCAGAATTCCTGTTTGTTTTCTATCGGGAAAACGACAGCCCAGCCTGAAAATACCTTGTGGATTAATAGTAAATGTGAGTTGTAAGTGTAAATCGTAAATGCTAAACTGAGGTAACATATTAACCTTCATATTATTTTAATAATTCCGCAAAAACTTTCAGAAACGAAGAATAAAGAGATTAAGAAGAGTACTATTAAAAGAAAGTTGACAGTTATGCCTGAAATCGACTTCTTAACTGCCAGTATAATATCTTTAGCAAATCTAAAAGGATTTAAAAGACAGATTTTCTTAAGAGCTTAAATCAAGCCTGAGTGAAAGAAAGAATCGAGATTAGTGGGAACAAATTAAACCGGAATAGTGGTTCTTTTTATTTCCAGTATACAGATTTTTCTCACTAGTGTCGCGTCAATCCTCAAGGATTGAATGATTCCGAATAGTTGTAATCGATTAGATACGACATTTTACCGCTGACGCGACACTAGTGTCATGACAATTTAATTATTGAGCATAATCATTAGTAGCTTCTTATCAGCGTACAATTATTCTGAACTTATTAGATGACCAATAACTAAATTTTCTTGACACTCGGAAGGTAACAATTTTCTATTCATAGTGATGCTGAGTAATTGTATGGAGACAATTCGAGAGCAAGAGCTACCAAAAAAGATAGAGACATCTACAATTACAAAAAAAGGAAAAAAAGAAGAGAAAATGGATAAAAGCGCTTTATAGTAAAAAGCACTCTTACGTTGTTATTTCAAGGACCATAGCAGGAATAAATCGCTATTCCTACTTTTTAAACCGTTATTCCGTAGTAACCCCGTCGAACTCGGCTTCATTGGCCTCGGCTTCTTCTTTAGTGGCACGCACGATTCCATCCTTGTGGTGCGCCGGCGAATAAATCGTGTATAGCTTCAGCTCCTCAGTTTCCGAAGTGTTGATGATATTGTGCTGAGCGCCGGCCGGCACAACCACTGCAACGCCATCACTGAGTTCGTATTCATTGCCGTCAATTATGCACTTCCCCTTCCCCTGCTCAAACCGGAAGAACTGGTCATTTTCCTCATGCACTTCCATCCCGATTTCTTCCCCGGGCTTGAGGCTCATAAGTACGAGCTGGCTGTGCTTTGAGGTATACAGTACCTTGCGGAAATTGCCATTTTCCAGAGTGGCTTCTTCAATATTTATAGAAAATCCT
>DATMYS010000580.1:0-2685 GCA_035560835.1 Methanosarcina sp. | reverse complement strand
TTAATATATTTAATTGAGCCAATAGGCTGTTATGGGCAAGTAAGATTGGTTTTCAACTACACTCATGAGAAGTGATTTACCCGAATTTCTTTTTGAGTCATGCAGTGGGCGTGGGCACAATTTTTTTTAAAAAATAAAGAGCTTTCTAGCTCAAAATGTTTTTATTTAACTGGAGTTCGGTTTATCCAGAATACTTAAAGCTTCAGCCGTAGCCCATCTGACCTCAGGGTCAGGGTCGTTTAAGTTTTTGACAAGAGGGGCTGTTGCTTTTTGATCTCCGATTTTTGCCAGGGCTTCTGCGGCATACCGCCTGACCCAGGGGTTGCTGTCGTCGAGAGTTTCTAAAAGCGCATCAACTGCTTTTCTGCTGCCTATATTTCCAAGGGCATAAACTGCAGTGATTCGGAGTTCGGAGTCCTTTTCAGTCAGCATTCCCAGAAGAGCGTCTATTGCTTTTTCAGCTCTGAGAGTTCCCAGAGAATATGCAGCCGCATTTTTTACTTCAGGATTCGTATCATCAAGGCATTTGAGAAGAGGGTCTAATGATATTGGATCTTCCAGTTTTCCAAGGGATTCGGCAGCAAATTGTCGAAGTTCGGGATCTTTATCCCTCAATTTGCGGAGAAGGGCTCCTGCGACTTTTTTGCTGCCAGAGTTCCCTAAAGCCAGTATTATTTGTTTCTGTAATTCCGGAGAACTCTTATCCAGTTTTGCGATAAGGGTTTCTTCAGCCTTCTCACCACCAAGAATTCCCAGGGAACGGGCCGCAGCTAGCCTTACTTCGGGAACGTTGTCTTCCAGGCTTTTAATTAAAGGTTCAATTGCCCGTTTGTCTTTAAGGTTCCCAAGAGATTCTATAGCACATGCTCGAAATGTGGGGTTCTTCTCTCCAGCCAGCCGTTTAATCAACGGTTCTGCTGCATTTTCAGTTCCAATTCGGCCGAGGTTTCTGGCTGCAGTTATTCTTACTCTGGAATTCTTGTCCTCAAGGAGCCCAATAAATGCCTTCTCTACTTCAGGGCCTCCTGCCTGACCCAGGACTTCAGCTGCGATTGCCCGGACTTCAGGATTTTCGTCGTCAAGGGCTTTGATGCAGAATTGCGTATCTTTCTCGCTTTTTTTTAGTGGGTTAATAGGGTTTTCTTCCTGTCCTCTAAGAAGATCTGAAATATATGAAAATTTTTCAGATGATGTTTTTAATCCCGAAACGTTGCTTAGTAGGTTCATGGAAGAGTAAACGATGGCTACAAGGGATAGAACCATTGAAACAAGAGAAGAAATCAGCAGAAGTTTCATTTTGGCTTCGGAAAAAGAGCCAAAGCTAAAAACAATCAATATCAGTCCGTTAAAATATATTGTCCCTGCTGCCGTATAGGATACTATCTTCAGTGGCGGTTTTATCCGGTTGGCAATCGAGTTAGTATTGTCCCTGCTGCTTTGCAGGGAGAGTGTGAAAATGGCAATAAATACGGCATACAATGCGGCTACTGATTGCATTACTGTCGAAGGAAGCCAGAAAGTTCCCTCAGAGCTTGCCGCAGAGTTACCTGCATTTTCGTTTCCTGAGAGTGTAATAAAGCTCAAAATAACCAGAGCAAATAAAAAGAAAACTTCAAGCTTGTAAGTTTTCAAGGTAGTCAGTTTCATTCTAAACAGACTGCCTGTACCCAGATAGTTATATAAAAATTCCGCTGAATCGAGTACCTGGTTGACTTTTGCGAAAAGAAACCAGTTAAACTCTACTTAAAAGGAAATCCAGAAGTTAAAAATAACTGATCTAAGATAACTGATCTAAGATAACTGATCTAAAATAACTAATCTGGAACTACAGCCTCCTTTTATGCTGCAGCTATTTATACAGTCTTTACTACGACCTGATCCCCGCTTTTAAGTCCGAACTGACGTGCAGCATTTCCTTTATTTACGGCAATTTCCAAGAAGCCGTGACTACCTATCAGGGCAAGGGGTTTTTCCTGCCCGACAAAACCATAGGTCTGAACAAAGAAGATCCTTCTGCCGTTTACTTCCATCTGCGAGCCAAAAGTAGAGAACTTTAAAACTATTTCTTCCGGGATATTGGTGATTATATTTCCGAAGCTGTCTGCAAAAATAACCTCGCCTACAAGGAAGGGACCATCAATTCCGAAATTTTCGAAATCGAGGTTAACGAAATCCGAGATTCTTGGCCCAACTGCCTCGATAGCTGTACCTTTTGAAAGATGGGCTCCTGAAGGCGCAAAAATGTCCCTACCGTGGAAAGTTGCAGAAATCCCGGATTTAAGCACAAGTTCAGGATTTGTGATTTCGTATACTTCAATTTCGCCAAGGCGGCGAGCTGCAGGGATCAGGAGCCCGTTATCAGGTCCTACTAAAAATTGTTCTTCTCCTGTACAGCCTGCTTTAATGGCAAGAGCACGGCGAGAAGTCCCGACTCCGGGGTCGACAACACCAATATGTACGGTTCCCTGCGGGAAATATCGAACAAGGGAATAGAGCGCAAAAGCTCCTTCCCGGATTCCGGCCTGCCGGATGGAATGGGTGATATCAACAATCTGTACAGTCGGGTTTATTCCCAGAATCACGGCTTTCATGGCGGCGGGATAAAGGTCTCCGAAATCGGTAGTCAGGGAAATTAAAGGCATAAATATCATTCGGTTTTTTTCTATTTTATAATATGCAAGTCTG
>DATMYS010000579.1:0-3071 GCA_035560835.1 Methanosarcina sp. | reverse complement strand
GGTAAAAGTATGAGTTTAAAAAGGTTAAAGCATTGCAAATCAGCTCATCTTTTAACCTCATATATAATTCGATTCTTAACATTTTCATGTTGTTGATTGAAATTATTTAGTTCCCTCTTTTTTGTTATGACTGAGTCATGTCAACATGTAGTTTTGAGAAAGAGACTCGTTTGTAATGGCCAATTATTTTAAAAATGGATACTCTTTGAGAATTTTTTGCTTAATGTGTCGTTATGTGAAAGATTGTTTAATAAATACAAATTTAAAGAAGTGATCAAATGGCAAAGAGCAGATACAAAAGTACGGTTCCTATAAGAGAGAATAGTTTGAACACCACAATTACATACGGTGGAACTGCGAGTGAACTTGTGAATTTAACAACAAGGAAGTGTTTGAAGGCAAAAGACCGTGAATTTTCCCAGACAACTTTCTGTCAGGAATGGCTTGCAATATTCACACTGGCAACAATAAAGGATGCAGTTGTAATTACTCATGCACCTGTGGGGTGTACTAGTTCGCTGCCTTTTATGAATATATTCAACCGCTTCGGACAAATTCTGAGGGGAGAAACACCATTAAACGTAAAATGGATTTCCACAAATCTCACTCATGTAGAGGCTATTCATGGAGGAGAGGAAAAACTTAAGGAAGCAATCCTAGAAGCGGATAAAAGACACAGTCCTAATGCAATATTTGTATTTACTTCATGTGTTGCCGGGATCATTGGAGAGGACACTGATGCCATAATTAAAAAGGTTCAAGGAGAGGTGTCTGCAAAAGTGATCCCTGTATACTGTGACGGATTTAAATCAAAGGTATGGGCATCCGGATATGATGGATCATTCCAAGGAGCCTTGAATCATCTTGTTAAGAAGCCCAAAAAAAGAAGGGATGATTTAATCAACGTGATAAATCCGCTTACAGTCGGAAGACTTGATGAAGTTGAAATCGAACGACTTCTGGCTAAATTAAAACTTAAAGCAAACTTCATCCCAAACTTCACTACTACGGAAGCTATTGGAAAATCATCTGAAGCAGCCCTCACTACAAGTATGTGCCCAACGTTCAGCGAGTACTTTGCAAAATCATTAGAAGAACGCTTCCAGGTATCTTATACTCAAAAAGTAATGCCAGTAGGCCTTGATAATACAGATCTGTGGCTTAGAGAAATTGGAAAAATCCTTGGAAAAGAAGATGAAGTGGAAACAGTCATAAAAGCGGAAAGAGAAAGAGTTGAGCCAAAGCTAGAAGAGCTTAAAGAAAAGCTTGCGGGAAAAAGAGCATTCGTAAGTGCAGGACAATCAAGAGCAGTAGGAATTCCAAACCTTCTTGCAGATCTTGGGATAAATATTGTGGGAGTCACTGCCTATCACTATGACGAAGTGATCTTCGAAAGTTTTGCAAATTTAGAGAAGAGATGTGGAAATTTCTGTATCAATATTGCAAATGTACAGCCATTTGAGCAGACAAATATACTAAATAGAGAACAACCTGATTTCTATTTCGGTCACGTGGGAGAATCAGTTTGGGCCGCAAAACAAGGATTTCCTACAGCCATGATTTACAATTTATCAGTTATATATGCTGGCTATAACGGCGTTATATCATTTGGAAGTAGAATTCTTAACCTAATTAACAATCCCTCGTTCAGTAAGAAGCTTGCTGAACATTCGAAGCCAGTATATCGCGAAAGCTGGTTTAATGAAAACCCATTCAAGTACCATAAAGAGGAGAATTAAAATGAGCGATATTATCGAAGCACCACGGTTTTCATGTGCTCTTGGAGGTGCTTTAAGCACGATCACAGCTATAGAAGGTATTGTTCCGATTATTCACGCAGGACCCGGATGCGGTGTCCAGTTATTTTACGGACAGAGCTTTTCTGGGGGCTTTAGAGGATCCGGATGGATCGGGGGAGTGAGTGTTCCAAGCACAAATACCTATGAAAAAGAAGTTGTATTTGGAGGAGAAAAAAGGCTAAGAGAGCAGATTGAAAAAACAATTGAACTTATTGAGGGAGACAGGTATGTGGTACTTACTGGCTGTACAGCAGAACTTATTGGGGATGATGTGAGCTCAGTATTACGTGAATTTAAAGATAAGTCAGTTATCTACGCTCAAACTGCAGGTTTCAAGGGCTCAAGCTATGTGGGTTATGAAATCCTCCTGGAAGCATTCATAGATCAGTTAGTTGAAAAAAGGGCCAAGGAAAAAAGGCTTGTCAATGTGTTTGGAATAGTGCCTTCTCAGGATGTATTCTGGGAAGGAAACCTTGCTGAGATAGAGCGGATACTTAATGGCATTGGTTTGGAAGTTAACACGCTCTTTAACGGGAAAAAAATTGAAGATTTGTCGTCTGCAGCTCTAAATATTGTATTATCACCCTGGACAGGCATCAAAGCAGCTGAAAAATTAAAAGAGAGATTTGGAACACCTTATATTGTTAGTCCGCTTCCTATAGGAGTTACTGAAACAAATTCTTTCCTGGAAAAGGTTGGTACTGCACTGGGAATAGATGTTAGTGATTTTACGGCAAAGGAAGAAGAAAAAACTTATAAGTCTATTGATAAAGTTGCGGATTTTGTTGTAGATTTTGATGTGCAGTTGAGATTTGCAACAATTACGGACTCAAATTATGCAATAGCCCTCAATAAATTCCTTGTAAATGACTTTGGATGGATTCCTTCAATTGCTCTGATATCAGATGACGTTCCGGAAGATTACAAAGATTTCATTGAAAGAGAACTTAGTTTCAAGAACAATCTTTCCCCAGAGGTTGTATTTGAGTCCGATTCCGGAAAAATCTGGGATGCTGTAAAAAAAGAAGCTCCAAATTTCATATTTGGCAGTTCTCTTGATAAAGATCTTGCAGCAAATCTCGGAGCGACAAAACTAAGCGTGTCTTTCCCTTTTACAGATAGAATTGTAATTGATAGGGGTTATGCCGGATATAGAGGCGCAATAAGCCTTATAGAAGATTCTTTAAGTGCGTTTGTAGCCCCACTTTAAGAATAGCTTAAAAATATAATCCAAAATCAATCTTTTTTTATTTTTTACCGCAGATTAGCAAG
>DATMYS010000578.1:0-7252 GCA_035560835.1 Methanosarcina sp. | reverse complement strand
AAAGTTTTCCGCTTGAGGTGATACTATAGTTCCCATAATTCAGGTTGCACTCGATCTTCTGGAATTGGACCGCGCGGTAGAGATTGCAAAAGAGGCAATAATAGGGGGTGCGGACTGGATAGAAATCGGAACCCCTCTGATCAAAAGTGAAGGAATGGACGCAATCCGCACTATGAGGAAAGCTTTTCCAGATCGGACGATTCTGGCAGATATGAAAACCGTAGATACAGGCGCTATAGAAGTCGAGATGGCAGCAAAAGCTGGGGCTGATGTCGTTATTGTGCTAGGGAGCGCAGATGACTCTACATTACTTGATGCACTCCGTTCAGCCCACAAATATGGAGTCAGGTTGATGGCAGATCTTATTTCGGCTCCTGACCCTGTAAAAAGAGTAATTGAACTTGAAGCTCTGGGCGTGGACTATGTTAATGTACACATAGGTATAGACCAGCAGATGATGGGAAAAGACCCCATATCACTTCTCAAAGAGATTTCACAGAGAGTCAACGTACAGCTTGCAGTCGCTGGAGGGCTTGATGCAAATAGTGCAGTGCAGGCGGTCAAGGCTGGAGCAAGAGTTGTAATTGTTGGAGGGAATATAACCCATTCTGACAATGTAACCGAAGCCGCCAGAAAAATCAGGCAGAGTGTAGACTGCCCGGATGCGGTGGAAATCTGCAGTGTTGGCACTATAGACCAGGAAATCAGGGCAATTCTTAAGGAAGTATCCACTTCAAATATTTCGGATGCCATGCACAGGAAAGGAGCAATGAAAGGCATTCACCCTCTGATAAGAGGAAAAATGGTAGGGACTGCAGTTACCGTGCAGACTTTTCCGGGAGACTGGGCAAAGCCAGTGGAAGCAATTGATATTGCAAAAGAAGGAGACGTAATCGTAATTTACAACGAAAATAAGGATATCGCCTGCTGGGGAGGACTTGCAACCTGGAGTTCCTTGAACAAGGGAATTGCAGGCGTGGTAATAGAGGGCGCTGTCAGGGATATTGACGAAATAGAAGCCCTGGGTCTTCCGATTTATACAAGCAATACAGTACCTAACGCCGGAGATCCTAAAGGCTTTGGAGAAATCAATGCTGAGATTACTTGTGGTGGCCAGACTGTGAGGCCGGGAGATTATATAGTGGGCGATGAAAGTGGTGTTGTGGTAATTCCAGCAGAGAGGGCGTATGAGCTGGCAAGAAGAGCAAAAGAAGTTTACAAAACCGAAAAAAGACTCTTCGATGAAATCAAAAGAGGCGGGACGCTGTCTGAGATTATGAATCTGAAGAAATGGGAAAAACATTAAGTTACCCCATTTTCAGGAACTCAGACTAAAAACGAGAATAAAAAGAAGTGAGAATAAAAAGCCAGAAAATCATAAAAATCTAAGAAAAATAGTGAAATTTGCAGTAGAGGGTTTTACTCGCCGTCTTCAGACTGGGAAAAGCAGATTCTGGACAGAAGGAGGGCCCTGACAAATCTCATTTCTTCTTCCTGGCAGTTCTCACCCAACTTTGCCCGAAGCAGGGAGTCCAGGTCAACCTCCAAGCTTTTTAGGGTAGCTTTTATCTGCTTTTGTCTTTCGGAAGGTAAGAGTCCTCCAATACCCCTGATATTTCCAGAAAGAGTGAGCTGCTCAAGTTGCCTGAAAATGGCTCTGATACTCATACCCTGGATGTCAGCAATCTCATCGATTCCAATCCCTTTCGTAAAAAGAGAAAAAGTTCTTTGCAGAGAATCCGTTTCAAAAGAACCGGATTTAAAAGGATCTGCTTTAGTGATGTTTACGCCCTTTGATTCATGTGAGATCTCTGCTGAACCTATTTCCTTGAAGCCGCCTGCAGAAGAAATTATCTCTGACCAGTCCTGAATGCTTGTATCCAGATACTTTGCCTTTTTTGTCAGTAAGTTGCAGGCTTCCAAGCTGTTAATATTGTCATATTCAGGATCGGGAATTTTAGTCCCAGACATCTCGATCTCAGCTTCGGGATTTTTATCATGTTGAGCAATTTCTTGTGAGCTTATTTCTTCATGTTCAGGGTCTTTAAAGGCAGCCTCTGATTTTTCAGGTTTTTCAGCAGATTTTTCAGCCGGTACCAAACTGTAATCTCTGCAGTAGTTTTCGATTTCCTTGAGGAAAACATCCCCGTATTTTCTTAATTTATGTTCTCCAACCCCTGTAATGGAATGAAACTCCTCAGAGGTGCGCGGAAATCTTGTAGCCATTTCCTTAAGGGAGGTATCAGAGAAAATAATATAAGGAGGAAGATTTTTCTGTAGAGCAATTTCCTTTCTCAGAGCTTTTAACCGTTCAAAAAGGATAGGATCAGGCTCTTTTCCGGATATTATAGTTTTTCTCGCCTCTGACGCTTTCAAGATATCAGAAGCAACTGAAAATTTATCTGAAAAAACCTTTTCTTCAGAGAAACTTAGATCATCAGCTTTTTTGCTTTTTGTACTGGTCACTGTAGAAGGCATGAAACTTTCTTCAGCTTCAGGAGCAAAACCTTCAGGGCAGACAAGCTCTACTTGTTCCAGACCTTTCAGTATTTTTCTGCTCATAGCGTTAAGCCTCAATACAGGATACTTTGTCCCACTTACGTCCAGAAGACCGGTATTTATCATTTCTGAAGCTAATGATCTCCATTGTTCTTTTGTGAACTCCAGGCCACTGCCGTGACTTTTCAACCTTTCATGATGGTTTTGCCGGATCTTTTTATTCTTTGAGCCTGTGAGAACATCAATAACATAGTTAGTGCCAAAACGCTGGTTCAGTTCTTGGACGCAGGTTATCAATTTTTTCGCAGCCTCAGTGCCGTCAAAGGTATCTTTCGGAGTCAGGCAGCAGTCACAATTTCCGCAGGGTTCTGAGAGCTCCTCCCCAAAGTACTCCATCAAGATCTGACGCCTGCATTTATTTCCCTCGCAATAAGCTACCATTTGCCTTAATTGCACAAGAGAGATGTCCTTCTCCTTCTCGTTTGTCTTTTGTGAAATAAAGTATTCGATCTTGAAACGGTCCCCTCTGCTGAAAAAAAGTATACATTCGCATGGGCTTCCATCCCTTCCTCCTCTACCGGTCTCCTGATAGTAGCTCTCAAGATTTCTGGGGAGGTCATAGTGGATTACAAAACGTACATTAGACTTATCAATCCCCATCCCAAAAGCGATTGTAGCTACTATGATGTCCACGTCATCTTTAATGAACATTTCCTGGTTTCGGTTTCTCTCAGTATCTGAAAGCCCTGCATGGTAGGGAAGGGCCCTGAGACCTGCAAGGTTCAGTTTTTTTGTAAGGGCTTCGACACTATTTCGACTCTGGCAGTAAATGATTCCTGCTTCACCTCTATGTCTGCGCAGGTAGTCAGTAATCTCGGAAAAAGTCTCCTTCTTTGGCCTGACCTCATAGTAAAGGTTTTTCCGGTTAAAACTGGCTACATAAGGACCTTTCTCCGGCGCTATATCAAGATTGAGTTGCGATGTAATATCTTCTCGAACCCTTTCTGTGGCTGTTGCCGTAAGCGCAATAATTGGGATATCAGGAAAACCTGTTTTAGGATCTCTCAAAAGTTTTAATTTCCTGTACTCAGGCCGGAAATCATGTCCCCACTCGGAAATGCAGTGCGCTTCGTCAATTGCAAAGAGGCTGACCTTTCCGTTCTTTAAAAAGGCAAAGGTTCCTGGCATCATTAGCCTTTCTGGAGCGACGTAAAGGACTTTTAACCGTTTTTCGAGAAAAGCAGTCTTCACGTCTCGGTTTTCTCTGGCGCTCTGAGTACTGTTCATGCAGGCTGCGGCAATCCCGTTCGCTTCAAGCCCGTCAACCTGGTCTTTCATCAGGGAAATTAGGGGAGAAACAACAATCGTAACCCCTTCCATGAGGAGGGCAGGCAGCTGGTAGCACATCGACTTCCCACCACCGGTCGGCATGAGCACGAAAACGTCTTTCTTTTCCAGAACATCCCTGATAATTTCCTCCTGCAACGGGCGGAAAGAAGTGTATCCGAAATACTGGTGCAGGGCTGAATACATTCTGGCAGACAGGGTAGGCCCGGGCTCAAGCTCGCGTTTACTTGCCCTCAAGAAATCATACTCAGTGCTCGCTTTAGAATCCCCCTGACCTGTAGAATCAATGTTACGCCAGAATATAAACCCCGGAAGATCCAGGGAAATCAGAATATGGATATGCTCTCATGCACATCTATATCCTCAATATTTCAATTTTTATAATAAACCTTTTCGATGTTTATGAAAACTGTTCTTCTATGGTAGATTATTCCCATGTAGTGAGAAATTAGATATCAGTACATTTGTATTCGGTTAAGGATTTTGAGCTGCTGATATCGATTTCGGCGGAAAAACTCAAACCCAAATGTTTAGTGTTTAAATTGAAATCGATATCACATTCCAGTTTTGCATTTGATGAATAATTTAACAAATTTTATGAAATCAATGCAATTGATAGCGATTTTTCCTTAACCGATGACCAATGGATAGCATTTAAATTTAATGAACTAGATATTTTTTTGAATTAAGAAATATGCCCTTGCTTGTGAGTGGTCAGAACAACATTATGAAGTTAGGCACATCGCCGTCAAAGAGAGGAGCTTGAGGAGAACTATGACAACAGACCTGGAGCAATTTCAGGAGAATAATTCGAATCCTATGCTCAGTGTGGCAAATGATCGTACTGTTCTTTACTCAAGTTACTGAAAAACATACGCACAAGATTCTCACTACATTTTCCTCAAATAAGATGATGTACCTGCTTTTTTGGAATTGATCAATAACTCACGTATACAACTTGCTTCTTTACTTTCTTTTATACAAAAACACTGCTAGCAGACTCACTACTCCGCAATATATTTCAAAGCCTGGTGTACTCGGGTTTTCTTTTTGTTCAGTTTGTGGTTCTTTACTAGCTGTATTGTTCTTATTAATTGTTTCAGGGTAATCAACCTCTATTTTCGATACGATTTCTTCAGATGAGGTATTTGCTGCGCCCGTTATCGCAAACGAAGAGAACCCTGAAGTCTCGGCTGTGAAATACAGGAATTTATTATCTTCCCCTGATAAGGTTACAGGTAATTGTTCCCATTTTTTATCGCTGTACCTGTTGAGCGTAATTGAATTCTGGTCAATTTTCTTCTCCTGCAGCCAGGCTTTCTCAACCTTGAAGCATACTTCAGGGTTTTCAATGTTCTTTGAGGTTGCAAATCCGCTGTTTCCAACCCAGAGGTTGAAATACTTATATACCTCGCCCGAGTCCAGCTCTGACACCATGGTTGATTTTGCTTTTAGCTGCTCGGCAATTGTTGTGATCTTACCTGCGGTTTTCTTCGCATCAAAGCTGACATATGCAACACAGGTCGCGTTTTTTGTGAAATCAAACTTTACAGGCTTTCCGTTCGTAACCCGTGCTTGTGAAAGTTCCTTTACTTCAACATTAGTTTGAGGTTCAGGGGAACCACCTCCTCCACCACCGCCACCTCCGCTACTGTGGCTACTTCCACCGCTTGAGTCTCTTGCTGTAAATACATTTATTGTAGTAGTTTTTGACGCAGTTCCGTTTTCATTGCTTACAGTCAAGTTGACAATATAGTTTCCTGCTGCTGAATATGTATGTAGTGGGTCCTTCTCGATTGAACCAGTTTCATCTCCAAAGTTCCAGTATCTCTCAACCACGTTTTCTGATAAGTCGTTAAACTGCACTTTCAGTGGAACATAGCCCTCGATGACATTGCTACTGAAATTTGCTACAGGGAGACCCGGATGTGCCAGAATGGTTATTATGGCAACTTTTGAATCGAAACCATTTGAGTTCCAGACATCAAGAGTTACTGTGTAATTTCCCGGAGAGGAATAAATGTGCTCTGGTGATTCCTCGGTTGAGTAAGTTCCATCTCCAAAATCCCATGACCATCTTGTAGGATTGTTTATGCTTGTATCATTAAATTGAACTGCTAGTACCCTTCCGGAAGTAACATTGCTCGTAAAATTTGCAACAGGTGAATTACCTTTTGATGAAATTTTGACATCCCAACTTCTAGTTGTTAAATTATTTGCATGTGATGTTCCTGTTGTTGATGGCGCAGCGTTTCCAGTTAAATCTAAGGACCCGCCATTAATATTATAAGAATCCAGTGTCTGGAGTACACCATCTACTACTGTTTGATTTAATGAATTAAAACTGGCGTTTAAATAAAGTAAACCCGGATCATTGGAAATATCTAAACTTATGAGATTATTGTTTTGAATTTCCACAACACCATTTCTACCTTCGAGGAAACAACCAGAAAAAACAGCAGCACTATAATGATTATTGGCTGACAGCACGCTTTTTAAACTTGTAGAAGTTAAGTAAAGAGTGCCGTTTTGATTGTCATTCCAATTATAAAAATCTTCCAAAATTGGAAACTGACTGAATGGATATGCGCTCGTTATCTGCGGATTATCTCTGACACATATATGCCATATATTAGCCCCTGTCGTGCCCCAATTTATAGTATATGTTGAACTTCTCTGAGAGGCTCCACGAAGGTCAGCAAGAGAAGGAGCTTCGGACAGATCAAGATACGAAATATTAGATTGTTCTACGCAAAGCCTGGTCAGAGCCGGAACGTTACGAAGCCTGATAGTGGCCAGTGATCTACAGGAAAAGCACTCAATAGTGTTCAATGCAGTGAAATCGCTGAAATCCAGAGCAGTTATTGGATTATAATTTGAAGCCCATACCTGAAGGTACGGTGCAACATTTTCTAAACCGTTAACAGCTATTACATTCTGTTGTTCTAAATTTGCTATTGTACTGGAACCTGGAGTTACTCCGCCATCTGAACCATCATAACCTATATTGATTTTAGTTACCGCACTCCACGGTGTTACTACCAGCGTGTTTACTCTCGTTCCTGCTGAACCAAAATTTACAGTAGGAGACTCAGAATTAGATGTTGAACCATCACCAAATATCCATTGAATTGTAGGATTACCTGTAACTGTAATAATAGGTGAAAATGATGAACTAGTAGTCACAAACGTAATATTTGAAGATGGCGCCGCACCTGCGATACTCACAAATATAACAAATGCCATCACTGTTAGTCCTAAAATTTTAAAAAGATTATATCCTGTATGTCCTTTACTGCTGTTTATTTCTGTCATGTTAAATCTCGGAGATCTCGGTTTAGATTGTTATGTAAAAAGTAACAAATTTACAGGACAATACGCATTTAAGGATAGTAAACTTTTCTAC
>DATMYS010000577.1:0-5183 GCA_035560835.1 Methanosarcina sp. | reverse complement strand
GATTTACGTACATCTTTTATATCCCTTGCGTAAATATAGTGCCCATGCGTGATATTGTTGTTATAGGGCACAAAGCAAACACAAGCGGCGACTTTACATTAAATGACCTTCCAGGCTCTGCGGGAAGAATGGATATCCTTTGCCGCTGTGTAAGTTCTGCCCTTTTTCTCTCATTCGGAATGCGCAGGGATGTAAACGTGCATCTGCTCCTTCTGGGAGAACCTGATCCCGGAAAAATCCTCAGGTTTGAAGGACTCCACCTGAGATACCTTAACCCGGACGAGCGGAGCAGCGGTTCGCTTATCCAGAAAGCCCTTCAAAAGGATGCAAGCGAACAGGATATCCGTTCCACTCCAGGTGTCTGGGTTCGCAAGGGAGACCTCGGTTCCCTGCTATCAAAATTTGAGGACCGCACTCTGTTCTACCTGAGAGAAGATGGAGAGGACATCAGGACAATTGCAAATGAAATCCGCGATCCGGTCTTCATCCTTGGAGACCATGTCGGAGTTACCGAAGAAGAGGAATCACAGATCATTAATGCAGGGGCGAAAATTATTTCAGTAGGTCCTCTTTCACTCCATTCTAATCACTGCATAACCCTTATCCACAATGAACTGGATCGGGCTGAAGCTGAAAGAGGAGAGTTACCCGGAGAAGCTAGCAGGATCGAAGATTGAGTGAAGCAACCGTTGACCCGCAACCGTTGCGCCGGTTGATCACGCCGATAGGGTTTGGGAATAAGTTTCTCATCAAACCCTAACGTTGCCACGGGTTTTCAGTCAAGCCTTTTTTGAAAAGGCTTGTGATCACGCCGTTGCTCCGGGTTTTCGGTAAAACCTTTTCTCAAAAGGTTTTCGGTCAAGCCTTTTTTGAAAGGCTTGCTGGTAAGCAGTTTTTTGAAAAGGCCTCTGACTGCCGAGAACGAAAAGATTGAAGACTGAGTGATGATCAGGAGCTTTTATCCCTTCATTTATCCCTTACATTTAATTACTCATTCCCAGGTCTATTTCCCGAACAAAGAGCTTAAAGAAAGTGAAAGAAAATGGATGTACTTGAAATTTCAAAAAAGATTCTGCATGAAGGCCCGATATGTGACAACTGCCTGGGCCGTCAGTTTGCAAAATTATCCACAGGCTTGAGCAACAGAGAACGTGGGCAAGCCTTGAAACTCGCCCTTGTCCTGGAAGGGGACCGAATTTACAAAACTGAAAATGACGATTCTCTTCTTAAAGAGCTTGCTCCTTGTAGTGTATTTGCAAGGAAGGCTCTCGGAACAGGAGGTGAAGACGAACAGTGCTGGGTTTGCCTTGACCAGTTTAAAAAACTGGATGAATGGGCCGACGAAGCTATAGAAGCCCTCGAGGGGCTTGAATATTCTACCTTTCTTGTGGGTACAAAGGTCAGTGGGCTTCTGAGTGAAAACGAAGAGATGCTCTGGGCTGAGGCTGGGACTGCATATGCAGAACAGCTTAAGACTGAACTTAACAGGGAAGTCGGCAAGCGGATAGCCGAAAAAGTCCAGAAAGACGTGGATTTCGAAAACCCTGATATTACAATTACCCTTGACCTTGCAAAAAACAAGCTTGATCTTCAGCTTCGATCGGTATATATTCTCGGGCGCTACCGCAAACTGATCAGGGGAATTCCCCAAACCCGCTGGCCTTGCAGAAAATGTAAAGGCAGAGGTTGTGAAAGCTGCAATTTTACAGGAAAACAGTATCAGGAATCCGTAGACGAGCTTATAAAAGGGCCTGTAATCGAAGCTTTCCAGGCCGTTGATACGGCTTTTCACGGCTCGGGCAGGGAAGATATCGATGCCCTGATGCTGGGAAACGGCAGGCCTTTTGTGGTGGAAGCAAAATCTCCTGTAAAGCGAAGCACAGACCTTGAAGAGCTTATACGAAATATTAACGAGAAAGCTGCCGGAAAAGTTGAGGTAAGAGAATTTTCTTTCACCGGAAAGGATATGATTGAGACTTTGAAAAGCTCAAAGGCGGATAAAACTTATAAGCTTAAAGTTACATTTAGAGAGCCTGTTTCGGAGGAAAAGCTTAAATCCAGTCTTGAGGCTTTGAGTGGCATAGAGATCTCCCAGCAGACTCCAAGGCGGGTAGTTCACAGGCGGGCTGACCTTGTCAGAAAAAGGCATGTGCACAGCATTAAGCTTGATGAACTGACAGACGAAGGTTATGCTTCCATAACAGTAAACTGCGAAGGCGGGCTGTACGTAAAAGAGCTTATTTCCGGAGATGAGGGCAGGACAAACCCGAGCCTGAGCGGACTTTTAGGGATTCCTGCGCTTGTGGAAGATCTTGATGTGGTCAATGTCGATATTTAAACTCAATCTGAATCAGCTTTATTTAATATGTAGGGTCAGGAAAATACTGCCTGACTAGACGTCTTATTTAAATAATATCCATCTTATCTAGAGAAAAACTGTATTATACTATAGACAAATTAATCGAGCATTCTAAGGAGGAACATGCGATGACAAACTCCCATGGTGAAAGACGCTGCACAAGGTACAAGTTACAGAAAACAGTTCGTGAAAGAGGAATTTCCCCTGTAAGCAAGGCAATTCAGGAATTCGAAGAAGGGCAAATGGTCCATATTGACATTGACCCGAGCATTCAGAAAGGTATGCCCAATCCAAAATTCCAGGGTTCTACCGGAAAGATTCTCGGACAGCGCGGCCGTTCATACATTCTTGAAGTCCGCAGCGGAAATGCGATGAAACAAGTTATTTCCGTCCCTCAGCACCTCAAGCCGCAGAAGTATTAATTCACATTCCAGGCAGTTAGGTTGTAAAACCTAACCCATTTTATATTGAGTTTACAGTATGCAGGCTTTTACCGTAGGTTCGGGCTCCTACCAGGAGTTTTTGGTAACTTGTAAGAGTAAGGGCCTGTAATTAAGTGTAAGAAACTCAATGTCCCCTGGAAAAACTGTTTAAAGGGGAGAGGGGGACTTAAAGAAAACTGATTTTAAAAAATTTGCCTCTTATCCCGATATGGTGATTTCTTATCCCGATATGGGAATATCTATAATTATATATCGTTTGTCAGACATATACCTGATCCAGATCAGGAAAAAGACTATTCGGAGCAATTTCAGATTATTAAATACTATCGAATTTCGTGCGTAACGGCAATCTGGAGAAGGCCTATCCGTGAAAAGGGTGCTATCCGCGAAAAGGGTGCGCAATATCGAGGCCGGTTCAGATTTCCGGTACTGACAGGCAGAAATTTACTTGCAGCCAGGAACTCCTGGAGAACTGAAGAGTGATCTGAAGAGATTACTCAGCAGGGAACGGCAAATCGTTATAACTTTTAAGTCGAAAAGAGTGTATTCCAATGATAGTTAAGGAAGTCCTCAGTGAAGAATTATTGACCTTGGCCGAAGTCAGAGAACTACTTACCAGGATCGCCGAAGAGCGCAGGGAGAATGGGCTTGAAGTAGGATACGGATTCAGAAAAGCCCTGCACCATGCTGAACAGTTCTCAAAGATCAGAGGAGAAAAATCAAGGGAACTGGTTAACAGGTTATTAGAACTCGAAAAAATGAAGCCTTCAATCGCGATCAGGATCGCAGATATTCTGCCTCAATCCAGGGATGAAATCCGATCAATCTACGCCAAAGAAAAATATACCCTGAGCAATGAGGAGCTTGATCAAATTCTCGATTATGTGATGGAAGCTATTGAATAAAACTGAGACGCAAAGGGAATAAGCTATATAGCAGTTTTCATCTTGTTATTTATAAGGGAAGTATCCGAAACTTAGAGTACTTTAAAGTGTCAGGAAGCACCTGACCTGAATTCAAATACAGAGGACTCTTTGGGTTATTGAATATCTCGAGTCCGGGGATACCGGTTACAGGGTAGTCTAAAGTTTTGCAGAACATATAGAATACCAGAAGTTTGTGAATCGTCGACGATTCCGATTAATGGGATAGATTCCGAACCGGATGGACGCGAGTTGAGCATATCAGGATATGACAGATCCTGCACACAGATTTCCATGGGATTTTAGATTTATTGATAGGATGGGTGCTGATGAGAGTAGAGAAGTCGCAATCAGGTAGACCGTACGCTGGCAGATCAGCTGCTGAAAAACCTTCTTATGGCGGCAGGCGTCCGACAGGCAAACCGCAATCCGAGAGACAATCAGAAAGAGCTCCGCGCTCATCCAGAAAGTCCCTGGAAAGCTCACAAGAAAGAGAGGAATATGCATGGGTTCTTGACTACCTCCCCTATGGGAAATCAGTTGATGGCGCTGCCTCATATCAAAAAAAACCTCTTGTCCAGGCTGTGGGAGATAAAAAATTTACTCTTATGGAGCTCGTTCCCAAAAACGGCGTGGTTCCTCAGATCCAGTCAAGAGTATATATAGGAGCGGGAGATCGGGATGAAATAGACCACGTAAAACAGAGAATAGGCCACTCAGACCTTACGACAGGAGCGAATCTCGAACTGCCTTTTATCCTTGAGGCGTGTGTAAGGTATCAGGAGGCACGCTTTGTGAAGTTTTTCAACGAGGCTCATTCTATAACTACCCGCCTGCACATGCTTGATCTACTGCCTGGAATAGGCAAAAAACTCATGTGGTCTATAATCGATGAGCGTAAAAAGGGAGACTTCAAGAGTTTTCAGGATATCCGGGAGAGAATTCCCAGCCTGCATGATCCGGCTAAAGTCCTTGCCCACAGGATTCAAGAAGAACTCAAGGATGATTTCATCAAGTACAGGTTGTTCACAACTCCACCGCGCCGACAGTAAACCGAGTGAGATGAAATACTCGGTTCTATTTTTTCCAGTAAGGTTCTCAAGATTAATTTTTCAGTTTTTAATTAATATCATTTTAGTTCAGTAATTACGTATTAGGTCAAAGTACTTGATTTACTCAGCAATTTACTCGATTTACTCAGGAGGTTGCAGTCTGGTTCGTTCTCTTCTTAAAAAATATAATATAAAAGGAGGCACTTTTGATCAGCATTTCCTAGTCGATGCAGGCTATCTAAACAGAATAGTTGCTGCTGCTGATCTCGGGCCCGAGGACGTAGTTCTTGAAATCGGTGCAGGTGTCGGAAACCTGACTGAAAGGCTTACAAAAAAGGCAAAAAAAGTAATCGCGGTTGAACTTGACCCTGTCCTTGTCAGAGTCCTCCATGACCGTTTCGATAAA
>DATMYS010000576.1:0-13938 GCA_035560835.1 Methanosarcina sp. | reverse complement strand
AATTTAATTTTTAGCTAATTTTACTTTTTTCATTCCCAAAACTTGAAATAATCTTAAGTTCCAGCTTATTTAAGAAATGAAAAAGCAAGGTTTCCCAGCAGTCGTTGACGAAAATACTGAAGTCCTGATTCTTGGATCTCTTCCGGGCGACGTTTCTATCAGGAAGCATCAATACTACGGGCATCCGGGAAATGATTTTTGGAGTTTGCTCGGCAGTATTATCGGAGAAGACCTTCAGGGCATGAATTATCAAAACCGGCTTGAGACCCTGAAAAGCAATAAAATCGGGTTGTGGGACGTATTTAAAGCCGGAAAAAGGGAAGGAAGCGAGGATGCAAAGATAAAGAACGAAGAGATAAATCAATTTTCGATGCTGAAAGAATTAGCCCCTTCCCTGAAACGGGTTCTTTTTAACGGCAAGAAATCCGGAGAATACGAACCGATTCTAAAGGCAATGGGATATGAAACAAAAGTTCTTCCTTCTTCAAGCGGTGCTAACCGGCGATTTCTGAAAAATAGGAACTCAGAATGGGAAGCAGCTTTCAAGCGTTGATTGGCTTTTCTTTACCTGCCCAGCTCTGTGCCCACTCTTCCGAATAACCAGTTTTTTTCGCAGAACTTATTTAAAATGTAGAATTCGACATTATCCTGGTTATTCGATTGTTATGGCTTCATTGGGGCAGGCTTCTTTACAGGCTCCACATTCAACACATTCATCTTCATCGACGACTGCACAACCTTCGTCCTCATCAATAATGATTGCTTCTACAGGGCACTCGTCTACACAGGTTCCGCAGCCCGTACATTCTTCTTTCTTGACTTTTACTGGCATTTTATGGCTCCTTTTTTGTTTTTTCCAACTTTTCTCTGTACTCTTCTTATGCTACTCTATCCAGTCCAGATGATTTGAAATCCAGGTTAGTCTGAAATCCAGGCATCCTGAACCTATTTAATTATGATATTTTAAATATATAAATTTGTTCTTATAAATATCCCGATCCATATTGTAGCAAAGTTTCCTTTTTGTTCTGGTTCAATTGCCAATAATTCTGGCTTTTTCCAGCCGATTCAGAATTTCAAGCAGTTTCTTTTTGAGCCTGTTTGCTTCCCGAATCTGCCTGAGATAGGCCTCCCATTCTTCTTTCATTCCAATGGATTCCAGCGTTTCCTTTATTTTTCGGAGGTACATTGATGCTGCTTCATATGAGCTTACTTTTGTTTTGGAGATCAAATCTTCTGCAATGTTTTTCCAGATCTCAATCGCAATCGCAGGATATTTGTCCTTTACTGCATTTGCAATTTCTTCTTCTAAGATGGACCGTCCGGGTTTTTCGGCTTCGCCCTTGCTTTTTTTAAGCTCTTCATACCAGTGGACTACCTCGTCAGCATCACCTTCTTGAATAGCTATCTGTATTAACAGATCAAAGACAGGAGGTTTAATTTTTCTTAACGAATTTGCTTCCAGCAGCCCTGTTTTCGGGAGAATGCCAGGAAGGATTGAAAGTTCTTCCGCATTTTTGGTCTGGATGGCTGGCAACTCTCCGCTTCTCAAGTACTGTAGGGCAGCCTCTCGGATTTCCGGCTCTCTCCCGATTTTTTTAGCGGCTTTCTGCATCCTTATATAACTGGGCAGTTGAGGAAATCTGAAAAAATCTTCCGTTTCAAGAGCAGCTACAAAAGGCCAGTTTTCTTCTTTCTCCTTAAGTTCAATGAGGATTTGCAAAAGCTCGTAGGCAGTGCCTGGTTCATATTCCCTTAGTTCTTTGATTCCTCTATAAATCCATTCTTCGGCTTTCTTTTTTTGCCCGGAATCGAGCAGTTCCCTGATAAGCCTTGTATAATTGCCTGTTATTTCGGCTTCGAGCTCGGATATTGGGATAATCTCTTCAGAACGCCCGGCTTTTCTCAGGGCATCGATAAGCCTGTCAACAACATAATCTCGTTCCCAGGATGACTCGTACAGGATTTCTGTTTCTGTTTCTGTTTCTGTTTCAGCTTCTTGCAGCCGGACTTTAAGGGCTTCTGCAAATAGCTTCCATTCTTCCTGAGCATAGGCTTCTCTCCAGAGAGCAGGTTCATTAAGAATGCTGTAATCGTCTTTTAGCTCAAGCTCAAGAGCGTAAAGCATTTTCTCGTGTGCAGGAAGAGAAGATTGAGATAAGGCTCTGAATACAACATCCATGCAGCCGGATATTTGTGTTCCTATATCTCCTTCTTCGTCATACTCTTCAATTTCTTCATATCTGTCCATGAGCTCTTTTCCGATATCAAGTATTTCATCAGGATGACCTGAATCAAGAAGGCTTTCCAGCCGAACCTGTACTTCTGAAAAATCAGGCATTTCTTCGCCTTCGTAACCCCATAAATCAGAATTTTTTAATTCTCTCCAGAGCTCGTCCAACTCAGAATAGATGCCCCCAATAACTCCTTCCGGGTTTTCGGATGCAAGGCTCTGGCGGTCTCTCAGATACCTGCCAATCATGTTATCTTTTTTCGCAAACATTGTCAGTATCTCGATTAATTCCGGTTTTTCCAGCGTTTCCAGGTATTCGTGGAGAATCTGTGAAGATGCTTCGGCCTCATAGGCTTCAGAAGCTCCGGCTCCTGCAAGTCCTCTTCTGGATCTTTTAATAAGGATGTCTTCCTCAGAAACAACCGGCGCATCTTCTCCCTGCTCAATAAGGTCAAGATATTCAAGTACTGCTGCAACTCCATGTTTGCAGTCGTGCCCGACAGGACAGGTGCAGACCGAACTCAGTTTCCCTTTTTCTAGGGAAACTTCGGTGAAATACTCTATTGTCCCCTCTACCCGCGCGACCAGGTTGCCTGCGGAAGTGCATTTGATTTCCTTCACCCGCCCTTCTTCCTGGTACTTGATCCCCTTTGCAGTTGCTTTCCCTCCAGCCCAATCCTGGAGATCACTCCATTTAAGTTCCTTGAAGGCCCGGGGAGTTTTGCTTTCTTCTGGCATATGTGATTATTTATATAAAGGGAATATAAAAATAAGCTTCTAATCTCTGTTATATAATTCAGTGTTTTAGAGATCCAGTTGCAAACCAGCATGCCAAGGATGAAGTGTTATTTTTTGGATGTTAACTGCTAAGCTGGCATAGATATTAAAGTGTTAAAGACGAGCATATGCCTTCAGGAGCTCACGCTAAAAATTCAGTTATCTTCCTAGTCATAGGGGTATATGAAACACATTCAATGCTACAACCCCTCATAGCCAGAAGTCCAAAAATGTATGGATTGGCCTAATTACCTAATTATCAGGAGGTTCTTGGAAAGTGAAAGAAAGCTCATTTAATAGGAGTTTAGAGCGTTCGTATGCTACCCTCGAGAATTGGATTCTTCACGAAGCAATTCCGTTTTCCTTAGATTCGTATGAAACCTTCAACGCCGCCGTCGATAGGGTTATTGCCTCACTTGGCGACTCGGTGGAATTACTCGGCTTTGGAGAAGCACTCCATGGAGGCGAAGACATCCTTATTCTCCGTAACCGGCTCTTCCAGCATCTTGTGGAGGCGCACGGCTACAGTGCCATTACTATCGAAAGCAGTTTTCCCAGGGCACGTATAGTGAATGAGTACATAGCCGGTCAAGGCCCGGCCTCATATGAGGCTGTGCAGGACACCGGATTTAGCCACGGCTTTGGCCGGCTAGACGCTAACCGAGAACTCGTAGATTGGATGCGGCAATACAATGCCGACCCTTCCCATTGTGTCAAACTCCATTTCTACGGCTTCGATAGTCCGACCGAAATGACATTCAGCGATAGTCCACGCCAGGTTCTGTATTTCGTTCTCGATTACCTCGCCTCGATAGATAGTGCCAGCAGCCAGGAGTATCACGAACGTATCGACCCGCTTCTTGGTCAGGATGCCGATTGGGAAAATCCTGCTGCAATGATGGACCCAACCAAGTCAATAGGCTTGTCACAGGCAGCAACTGCGCTCCGGATTGAAATAGAAGATCTCATTTCAGAACTGCATATACGCCGTCCCGAGTTGGTGGCTAAGAGTGACCAAAGACGCTTTCTGGAAGCTGTACACTATGCGACGGTCGCACGGCAGTTACTAAACTATCATGCCGTATTAGCGCGAAAGTCGGAGCCAGGGAAACGGATTGTTGAAGGCCTGGGCATCCGTGACTTGATGATGGCAGAGAATCTTGCGTATATAACATCCTGTGAGCGTGACCGGGGGAAAGTGCTGGTCTTTGCTCACAACAGCCACCTGCAGCGTGGAAAGGTACAATGGCAATTGGGCAGTGATATGTTAACATGGTGGCCAGCAGGATCTCATCTCAATGAGATGTTTGGAACGCGTTACGCAGTCATTGGTTCGGCGGTGGGCGTTTCCGAAGCAAACAGCATTGTCCAGCCTGAAGTCGGAACTCTTGAGGCTCGGTTGACTAATGCGCCGGGGCCGGTGCGCTTCATTCCAACTCACAAAGGTCAAGGGCTTCTACCCTCGGAAATTGCAGCTATTCCAACTCGCTCGGGCAGTATGAAGAATCCTACTTACTTCGCATTAACTCCGCAGAACTTCACCGATTTTGACTGGCTGGCTGTGCTGGATTCAACGGAATACAGTCGTGGTGGACCATGGCTGCAACAATGAGATGTTACTCCCAAGCAGTAAAGCTCTTCGACATGAAAAGTATAAAGACTATCTTGAGAACTTTAAGTTAGCTAGGACTTACGCAGTTGGACTGAGAAATCAATAGCATTAAACCCTTAACTGTCTAAAATACAAAATCAATCACAACGCCAATTGTACTTGATTTTGTACTTCAAGTGCGTAAGTCCTATTAGCTAAAAAATGAGATTGTAGTCACAGAAATGAGTATTACACAGTTTAAAACTGACTGTGATATAATAGACCCAATTGGCTAGGATTTTAATCATATCCGGGTAGGTCTACTAGTTTCATCCCTTCCCCTCAAGCCAGGAAGGGCCTGCTTCACCCGCCCATAATTGTTATTCAGTATCGATTTCTACTCTTAATTTTTTCAAGAAAAACAAATTTTGAACCAGAAAACAACTAGTCTTCAGAGAGACTCGAACCATCAGCCTACTGATTACGAGTCCGCCACTATACCGCGAAGCCACAAAGGCAAATGCACAGGAAGATAAGCAGACTTAAAATAGCGATCAAAATTAATTTTATTCCTTTTTAAAAGATTTGTTCTCAATTAAGGTTTAAATTCCCCTGTTTCAATCTGATGGTTTGTAAACTAAAGAATAAAATTGAGGGGGTTTTTTAGATAAAGTCCCTAGTTCTCTACAAAGATCAAACAAACATGGTGAAAGCCACGTAAGTTATTATTACCATGCTTACACTGTACTTCAGACCCAGAAGCGACGAACCTTGCCCCATCTTCCCAGCAACAATTCCTGAAGTAAAAGCCTGTACCAGGGCAGAGTGGAACATGAGCATACTGTACTCTTCTACATTAAAATATCCACCGATTCCACCCATTCCCTGAGAAGAAGTTGAGAAAGCAGCCGTTTGAGGAAAAAAGTTTGTAGCCAGGATATAGACTATGAACAGGAAGACAAAAAAAGCTACATAGATCGTAACAACGTAGACCACCATTGCTGATGAGCGCTCTTTTTTCATGTCCTCGTCGTTTCTAGCCTGTTTAGCGGTAATCGAGAGTACATTTTTAAGGTCACTTGTAGACTCATTTGCTTTTACTAAAATGTGGAGAATTCGACTTGAAGAAGGTGTCCTGATGCTGCTCTCAAGGTTCATAATGGCTCTTGAGGTGGAAGTGCCCCAAGAAAGGTCTTCCTTTAACTTTTTAAGTTCTTTACTGAGGATTCCCATTTTGGATTCAGCTATTATTTTTAAGGAGTTTGCAAGCATAATCCCAGATTCATTCATACTGGAAAGGCTTTTCAAAAAATCAGGCATTTTCTCGTCAATTTTGCGCATCCTCCACGCTTTGATTTCATAAAAAATGATAAATGGAATCAGGGCAACGACAATGAAGATAACAAAATAATCATCAACAGCAGTAACTAATTTTATAGCACTGTCAGTGACATGATCGAAATTTATGCTCATGTGACGGAAACTAGAAAAGAGGCTGTTTTTAAGGTTTTTTGGAAGTTGGGTAAGATAGTACAACCCAAGCGGAACTCCGAAGAAAAACGTGTATCCTGGCTCATTCCGGATAGTCCTGTAAGGGTTAAGCATCATATCTCTGAGCCTATAAAGTTCCCTGTACAGCATGTACATTTTTCTCCTTTTCTGCTCCTTCTCTTCAGTAAGCCCGGAGTCAATTTCTGGGATATCTAAAAGATTTATTGTAAAACTGCGAACATTGCCTTTTTTCGGATCAATGGAAAGTTCTCCCACAGTATCGAGAAGTACTAAATAGAGTAGGGTTGCAAGAGGTAATATCACATAAATAAGCATGTAAAGGATCTGAGCTGAAGCCGGCCGGAAAAACTGTAGCACAACAAGGGTTACCATTATGAAAAGAGGACCTGCAACCAGTGCGGTCACATAGATCTCAGCAAGTACATCAAGTCTCTGTAACAGGTTTTTGTTCGCCAGCTCGGCCAGACCCTGATATTGTTCGGACTTGTTTTTTATATACTCGGTTATGGTTCCGCTGCTTGAAACAATAATTAATCCATCAACAAAATCTTTGAAAATTTCTGAAGGAGTGCGGTCCTTGGCAGTTTTAAGAGCATTTATAAAATCTGTTCCCAGATAGTCCATATCTCTTACAACATAGGAAATTTCTTCTGCTGTTGCCCCAAATATATAGGTATACCTGCTCAAAGAGCGAAATACATCATATATAGACATGCCTCCCTTCGTCAGGGCATACATATAAGTTATTGCCGGAAGCATGGATTTATCTATAGAGGCTTGCCGATTATTCGCCTGAAAATAAGGATAGATATATGCCACGAGAAATACGACAAAAAAACTTACAAGAAGCAGTATAAGGCCAACTAGGATCGCAAGAGGATATACGTATTCGCCTGCAATATCGGCACGTTTAGGGTCCACAAAAAGGTTAAGTCGGGAAATCGGATTCCCGAAGATTTTTAATCCCAGCCATAATCCAAAGGTTCCTGCAGCAACTCCTACAATTACTGAGTACATGAAGGTAGAAGCCAGGTATTGATCCACTGACATAGAGATATGTGAGTGGCGTATTTTTACCTTCAAATCTTGAAAGTATCCTTTATTTTTGTAAAAGAAATCCCCATAAAATCTGTATGCCAGTTCATCCAGAATAGTATAAGTCATGCTCTCCCTCTAAGCAATCATATTCCTGTATAGCAACCGTTGCGCCGGTTGATCACGTCGATAGGGTTTGGGGATAAGATCCTCAAAACCAAACGTTGTCACGGGTTTTCGGTCAAGCCTTTTTTGAAAAGGGTTGCTCTTAAGCAGCTATATTCTGTATCATACTCAGTAGTGTATCGTTTTCTATAGCTTCCATAACCATCTTTGGATGAGTTTGGTATGCCTGAACTACAATGGAGACCTGAACGTAGTTTCTTATGCTTTTTTCGTACATATAAGCCAGGATTTTTCTCCGATTTTCCATCTCATTTCTCAGCTGACTGGTATCCCATCCTCTTACATTCATAATCTCCTGTAGAATATGAGAATCTCCTACCTTGGTGAAGCAATCCTCTAAAGGTTCCCAGTTGAAAAGCTCATTTATGCCGAGATCTCCGGTTTCAGGATCTACATTCAGGACTTCCACAAGACTTCGGGTTCTTCTAACTCTTTTTCCTTCTATGTACACTTGCTCCTGAATACAGAGCACATTCAGAGACTGTAGCATGACATGAGGCACGTTTATTGGCTCGTGGGTCAGCCTGTTTACAACAGTCTGTACATCTCCTGCGTGCATTGTTGAGCTTGTTGCATGTCCTGTTGACATTGCCTGGAAAAGAGTAAGAGCTTCACTGCCTCTCACTTCACCCACAATAATATAATCTGGGCGCTGTCTGAGAGCGGCTCTCAAAAGATCGTACATGGTAATTTCTCCCGAAGAATCTGCAGCAAAACCCTCTCTTGCAACCCCGGAAATCCAGTTATTGTGGTAGAGTAATAGTTCCCTTGTATCTTCGATAGAGACTATCTTCGTTGTAGAAGGCATGAACAGAGATGTAGCGTTCAGTATAGACGTTTTTCCTGACGCTGTCCCCCCTGCAAAAAGCATGTTGTAGCCGTTTTCGATAGCCATCCAAAAATATACAAGCATGTCAAGGTCGCACGTCTTATAGCCAAGCAGGTCTATAGGAGTCATTGGGTCTTTCCTGAACTTACGGATAGTAAAAGAACTGCCTCTGGGAGTAATCTCTCTTCCTAAAACAGCCTGAAGTCTTGAACCGTCCTGGATTGTCGCATCCACTATTGGCTGGCTTACAGAAACATGCTTATTATTCAACTGGCACATCTTGATTACAAGAGCATCAAGTTCCTCTTCTTCAAAAGTAATATTACTTTCAACATTGAGATATCTGTTATGATAAACATAGAGAGGGACTTCCACTCCATCACATGAAATATCTTCTATATAAGGATCATAAAGGAGAGGATTGATTTTCTCGTAGCCCAGCAGGTTTCTTCTAAGATAGTACACAATTTTAAGAAGAGCAGCTTTTGAAATGTCAGCCTTGTAACGTTCAAGAAGAAAGAGGGCTCTATCTACCAGAAAAGCATCCTTTTCTACTATAGAATTTGTAGAATGAAGAACCAGGATATCCTGAAAATCTTCATAAATTCGTTCAAGGAGCTCCTTTTCAAATTTTGTGAGCGAAGGCTCAATAAGCCTGTAATATGTTGATCTGTGGTCTTCCAGGATCGATACAAAAGTGTAAGGTTCCTGAAGCCAATATTTTTCGAGTTCTTTTAACCCGTCAGGAACTATAAAATCTACAAGAGGTCCCTCTTTTTCCGGGTCATAAGTTGGCAGAGTCCTCAAAGGTTTATCAAAGTAGCTTCTAGCCTTTTTTACAACCTCATCTATGGAGTTATAGTTACCTTTTTTCCCCAATAACCCCGAAATAAACTTATTATTCGCTAGCGTTTCTTTTACTTCGTGCAAACTCTCGCCTTCAGGTTTCTTCTTAGGTCATATAAGACAAACATCTTATAAAAACTTTACATGTTGTGCCCGTGTTCTGCCAACCGGGAATATCAACATCATTTAAAACCCAGCCACTCATATCTGCTTTACCTAAAAATATACTATTTTCAGAAAATAAAATACTGGTTTACTTAAAAAGATTAATTAATTTATTCATAATGTTATAATTAACCGGCATAAAATTAAGCATCAATTGTCTTGAAAGATAAAGAAAAGTGAGAAAAGATCCCGAAGTGGAATTTGGACCTTCCTCCCAAAACGTGACCGAGAAGCGACTGGTAGCGACTCTGCAAAATCTTAAGAAACGAGTGCCTTGAGCCCTTCAACTGCATTTACCAGTATATCTACTTCTTCTTCGGTATTATAGAGTGCAAAAGAAGCTCTTACGGTACTGTCCACATTCAGGAAGCGAATGGTAGGGATTGCACAGTGATGCCCGCTCCTGACGCATATTTTCCTTGTCTGGTCAAGAATCAGGGCAACATCGTGGGCATGAAGTCCTTTTACATTAAACGGTACTATTCCGTCCCTGTCTTCAGGCCCGTAGACCTCTACATGTTCGAGTTCGGAGAGCCTTTTTGCAGCTTCCATGGACAATTTTATTTCATGTGCCTCAATTTCCGAAACCCCTATTTTTTCTACATATTCGACTGCTCTTCCTAATCCTATAACTCCAGGAATATTCGGAGTGCCGGCTTCAAAACAGGCCGGAGAAGGTTCCAGCACGTAAGTACATCCATCAACATCCGAAACCGTACCTCCTCCCACTGAGGCACTATCGAGCACATCTGGTTCTTTGATATAGAGGACGCCAGTTCCCTGCGGTCCAAGCAAGCCTTTATGTCCGGAAGTTGCAAAAAAATCACAGTTCAGGTCTTTAAGGCTGACCGGCATATGTCCTGCAGATTGAGCCCCGTCGACCAGGACTTTTATGCTGTATCGGTGGGCAAGTTTAGTAATACTTTTTACATCCTGGACGGACCCGAAGACATTTGAAACATGATTTATGGCAACCAGTCTGGTTTTCTCAGTAAAGGCTTTCTCTATCGAAGAGACATCGACTCTACCCTTACTGTCCGGATTTACAACCGTAACTTTTACCCCTTTTTTCTGCAGGCGCAGCCAGGGCAGGAGATTAGAATGATGTTCGAGCACGGTTGTAACGATATGGTCTCCGGCCTCCCATGGGTAACTGTTTGCAATAAGATTGATTCCTTCGGTGGTATTTTTCGTAAAAACTGTCTTTGAAGGCTCTGAATTCAGGAAACGCGCAACTGTTTCCCTTGCGTCTTCATAGCGGTTTGTAGCCTCCCTGGCCAGACGGTGAGCTCCTCTCCCGTGATTGCCAGCATACCTGTAAAAGTACTCGACCATAGCTTCAACTGCAGGTATCGGCGTCTGAGTAGTTGACGTGCTGTCAAGATACACGACTTCTTTAAGAACAGGGAAATCTTCGCGGACCGCATATACGTCGTACATGCTTCTTTTTTAGGAACGAGAAATAAAAAAAGGTTTTGCAGGTTATTTACCCTGCACCCCGCCTATCATAAAGCGGTAAAGGTCTAGTTCATCTGAGTCCAGGTTGTCGGTAGAGCCTTTTACAACGGCATGATAACCATTTTCCTGGTGTTTATGGTGTTCTTTTCTTTTTCTGTATTCATGCTTTAGTTCACTCATAATTTTCCTCCTGTCTCTTCAATGTTTGCGCTAACATGTGGGTCAAGTTAGTCCTTATGGATACAAGAGTCCTGCAATTCGGGTTAAAATTCCCAGCCTTTTCGGAAGCGACAATTGAATGCAGGTTAGAATTCTCAGTCCCCCCAGGAAAGTTCAAAGTCATTCTCTAAATCCCTGTGGACAAATTCCTGCAATAAGGTTTAGAGCCTTCAGTCCTTTGGATAAAACCTGAAAGCAGGCCAGAATTCTATTTCCTATGGGCTAAAAACCCCACAACAGCGCAGCAAGCGTTGTTTTTACCCACAACACAACAAGTATTAATTGTCAATCGTAATATATATTGATTTCGGAATTTCTTTTAGATTCACTTAAAATTTTTTAATTAAACCATATTTTGTGAGCGAACGATTGGAATAACTCCCAATTTCCAATTCCAGAAGTCTATATCAGAAGTTTATTTTTTAGTTTCAAGATTAGCCATCAGCCCTGAAAGATGGGCCGGAATCGCCCCTATCGCAGTGCATGTCTCAAGAGAAAGCCCTTTGCAGGTAATGTCAAGATGGTATTTTCCTCTCTCGAAAAGCTCCTTTGGAAGTCCTTTGTGCCCAAGCCCTACAAGAAACAGAAATGAGCGATTTCGAAGGGCTTCCTCGGCAATCTTTACGGGCATAACCTGTCTTTTTGGATCAGGTTTTGAGGTAGTGATTACGATTTCCCCAAACTGGGAAGGGAACCCTTTCTTTGGAAGATCGGACACTGACAGGTAGTTTTTTTCATAAAGTACTTTGAGATAACTTCCCGATTCCCCTATTGTGGTCTTTTCCATCACATAAACCACCAGTTCTTCTGCACTCATCTTGAAAGGAAAATCGTAAAGGGCGAGGTGGAATCCAAAAGCATGGCAGATAGGAGCAGCTCTTGCAATTGCCCGATAATGCGCATCGAGAACTTTGATCTTATCGTAGGTATTTACTATTCCAAGGGTGAGCATAAGGTGCTTCATTATTCTTTTTCGTAAAATAATGTTTCGTCAATTTTTATCTGTTCTGTTTAAGCTTTTTTCGGGTTTTTTAGTAATATTTAGAACCGTCAGTTACTGAAAATCACATGCGAAATAATGGCCGTTAAATCCGATAAAAAAGGCAGAAGGTTTCGGTTTTTCAGAGTTGATATTTTCAAATTTGACATATATATGTACATACATAAATCCCCCACTACCCTTTAGCCTTGATCTTTTATCTCATTTTTCAATTTTTTACGAAGGGTTTATTCGCTAGGGTGTATACCCGGTCTTGTATTTGTTGTCACTTTTATAAAATTTGTCTTCGTTACAGTATTGCTACCTGCCACATTGGTCACTGTAAGTGTAACCTTATAGTTTCCTTCCTGTAAATACTCATGTTTTGGATTCTGTTCTGTTGAAGATGCTCCGTCTCCAAAATTCCATTTCCATGAAGTAGGTATTCCTGTGCTTTTGTCAGTAAAGGCAACCGTTAATGGTGCTTTTCCTGAGGTAGGTTTCGCAGAAAATGAAGCAACCGGTTTTGTTACCACTTTTATATAATCTTTTTTTGTTACAGTGTTACTACCCGCAACGTTCTTTACTGTCAAGCTGACTGTATATTTTCCTACTTTGGAATACTTATGGGTTGGATTCTTGGTTGTTGAAGAAGTTCCGTCTCCAAAAGTCCATTTCCATGAAGTAGGGGTTCCTGTACTTTTGTCAGTAAAGGCAACATTTAATGGAGCTTTCCCAGAGGTAGGAGATGCAGAGAAAGCAGCAACCGGAGAGCCTGCCGAAAGGGTGCCCATGTAGATATCAGCATTTCCATTGCGCATATCTGTCCATACTATTCTGTCACCATAGATCTCTGGATCGTACTGATCTGATTTATCAGTAGTATGACATTCCTGACCAGTGGCTAGATCGTACACATAGATATCAGCATTTCCATTGCGATTATCTTCCCATACGATCCTGTCACCGTAGATTGCAGAAGAGTATTGATTTGATGCATTGGTGGTAATTTGAGTTTCCTTTTTAGTGGAAAGGTCATACATGTAGATATCGGTATTTTCATTGCGCCAATCGTCCCATAATATCCTGTTACCATAAATAGCAGGAGAGCCTGCGAATCCGCTATTAGTGATCCGAGTTTCCTGGGAAGTGGATAAGTTGTACATATAGATATCAGTCATTCCAGCAAATCCGCCCATCCACACGATTCTGTCCCCGTAGATTACAGGAGAAGATACATCTGATGAGTCGGTGGTTATCCTTTTTCCCTTTTTCGTAGAAATATCATAAATATAAATGTCGTAACCTTCGTAGGGCTCACCGCGATAACCCACGCAGACAATCTTGTCACCATAGATTGCAGGATCCCATGACCCTTCTGCATCAATAGGTATCTGAATTTCCTTGGAAGTGGAAAGGTCTTGCAGGTGGATATCCTGAACTTCATTGTAATAATCTGACCACACCAACCTGTTACCGTAGATATCTGGATTCAACTGTTCTGATACATTGGTATTATGAAGTTCCTTTTTGGTGGAGAGATCATAGACGTAGATATCTGCGTTTCCATTGCTATAATCTGTCCACGCAATTTTGTTACCATAAATAATAGGGTCGGACTGCTCTGACTTATTAGTGGTGATTCGAGTTTCAGTGATCTTTAGCGCGGCAGGTTGTATAGATTCCGTAGCTATACTGTCTTCTTCTACAGGTATTTCGTCGGGCAGAACATTGTCTTCTGATGTGTCCCCTGATCCACCAGTGATTTCTGGTGCAGCGAAGATCTGATCATTATCGCTAGGATATGCAGATGCCATAGATGAAATGAGAATCAAAAATAAAATCATCATTGTTGAAGCTAAAGCTATTGAGTACTCTTTTTCTTTCTTTTTCATTTCTCCTTCCTCTTCTATCCTTTCCATTTCTTTTAGTGAGTATTAATCCCCAAAATTGTCTAAATATAGTATTTATTAACTAAATGTTGACTCTACTTGCGGCTTATCGCCATTGCTAAACAACCCTGAAAACATTAAAAACTACTTCATTCAAAATCCTAATTATTTGCAATGGTTGTTAAATTAAAGAAAATAATGACCCTATATAAATAC
>DATMYS010000575.1:0-4593 GCA_035560835.1 Methanosarcina sp. | reverse complement strand
ATTATTTAACAGAGATTATTTAACAGAGATTATTTAACAGCGACTATTTCATGGGGATAACAGAGGAAAAGTTTTTCAGGCTTCAAGCCCATGAAATTCCTGGTCTTTCAGTTCTTTTTTCCTTATACTCTCTCTGAGCAGATCAAGCACTTCTTCATCCGAAACATCGTACCATTTCTCGTAAGCCTGGGCAACAGCCCTGAAATAGGCAGGAATCTCAAGCACCACAAGCTCATCTACCTTTTCCTGAAGCTCTTCTGCGACCTCTCTCCCTGCTACAGGCACTGCAACCACTATTTTTCCGGCTTTCCTGTTTTTACAAAGCTCAATGGCTGCCCGCATTGTAGAGCCCATTGCAATGCCGTCGTCAATAAGAATTACGGTTCTTCCCGCAAGCTCGGGTAGGGGATTTCCTCCTCTTAGAGCTTTTATCCGCCTTTCAATCTCAGCGATTTGCTCCTGTTTTATCTGTTCAATGTTTTCCCCCGAAAGCCAGTGGTGTGCATTTTCTAGAATAAATGTGCTCCCGTTTTCGGCTATTGCCCCGAATCCGGCTTCAGGATTGTCCGGGAAAGGCAATTTCCTTGCAATAACAAGAGAAAAATCGGCATTTAGCTTCGCTGCAACCTGCAGTCCAACTTCCACTCCCCCGCGTGGAATAGCAAGAATGATAGGATTTTCAGTCCTGTATTTTTCAAGAGCTTTTGCAAGCTTTTCTCCTGCGTCTTTACGGTTTTTGAACATATTTCCACCTTATATTCAAAAATTATGCCTTTTCTCCATACAAATATCAAAATCAAATTATCCTCATAGGTCGCCTGTAAATTTCAACTGAAGAGCCTGAAGGAAGAGTCGTTTCTGGTAAACAAAGTTCCAAAACTTTGTTTGCAACGTCTTCGGGCTTGAGAACAGGCTCATCTGAAAAAAGCGAGTGGTACATGCCAGTATCCACACCTGCAGGACAGACTGCATAAACCTGAAGCCCACCTCCTACTTCGTAAGCAAGAGACTCTGTAAAACCGATTACTGCAAATTTTGAAGCGCAGTATATCGAAAGCTTCGGTATTCCATGCTTTCCTGCCCCTGAAGATATATTTACAATCCTGCCTTCTCCTCTTTTAAGCAGATAGGGAAGAGCATACTTTGTGCAGAAAAACATGCCTTTCACGTTTGTATCCATAATCTCATCATATTCTTCTGTTGAAGTCTCCACAAGATATTTACTGTATGCCACTCCTGCATCGTTTACGAGGATGTCAATTCTTCCAAAAGCATTCATTGCCTTTGAAACCATATCAATGACTTCCTCTTCTTTTCGAATGTCAGTCTTTACCGCAAGAGCCTTTCTACCTTCCCTTTCCACCAACCTGGCGGTTTCTCTAATTTCTCTTTCGGTTCTTGCGACAATTACAATATTGGCTCCTTCTCTTGCCAGTGACAGGCAGATGGCCCTGCCAATTCCTCTTCCCCCGCCGGTTACAATGGCTGTCTGGCCTTTCAATCTCATAGCACTCACTCTACAGTCATTTTATTAATTATCAAATAGGATAAGGATATAATTTTGGAAGCAATATTTCTGAACTGCATAAAAGCTGGTTATCTCTTAAAAGGAAAATGGAGTTCTGGCAAAAGGATGCAAGAAGACCTGGCAAAAGGATGCAAGAAGACCTGACAAAAAGATAATGTAGATATTATAAATCTGCCAGAACTACCTACTATAAGTCTTCCAGAACTGCCCCATAGTTGCTGAAGGTCTGTCCTTTTAGGGATTTTAACCGTTAAAGCTGAGGAATTGGAGGAGCCTGTATCTCGATGATCTTACCGGATGTAATTTTTGAATCCGGCGAAGCAAGTTCCAGAACCTTTTCCGCAATATGCTCGGGTTTGAGTGAAGGTCTGTCCGAAAAGAGTGATCTGTACATATCCGTATCCACAGCACCCGGACAGACAGCGTAGACTTTTATTTCTCCTTCGAGCTCGGCGGCAACGGACTCAGTTATTCCGTTTACCCCGAACTTTGAGGCACAGTATACGGAAAAATCCGGAAGGCCATGTAATCCTCCTACTGAGGATATATTGATAATTTTTCCGTTTTTACTATCTCTGATGTATGGAATCGCATACTTTGTGCAGAGAAAAACTCCTTTTAAGTTGGTATCCATAATTTTTTCATATTCTTGAAGTGTGGTCTCTTCCAGCCTCTTTTTATAGGCTACTCCCGCATTGTTGATTAGAATGTCAAGCCTGCCGCATTTGTCAATTGTCATTGAGATAAGACGTCTTACGTCTTCTTCGCTACGTACATCAGCCTGGATAGCCATGGATTTACTGCCCATTGCTTTTAATTTATCCATTGTATCTTTTATTTCACTCTCATTCCTTGCTGCAATGATGACGTTTGCTCCTTCTTTTGCCAGAGCAAGGCAGATGGCTCTTCCTATCCCCTTACTTCCCCCTGTTACAAGAGCTGTTTGACCTGCTAAACTCATTGCTACCTCTTTTATCGGTTTATTTTTATCTAATTGTTTTTTATTAAATAAAAGATAAAACGGATAAAAAGGGGATATATTTTTGGAAATTAAGTTTCTGAAAATAGATTCTTCTCGCGAGAACGAATCTTTCGGTACTGGGACTACTCCCACGACTGAAGTCGCGGGCATCTAAGCTTTCGCTACAGACTGTGATCCCAGTCTGAGAATATTATAGCAGCATTATGATCTCTATCAAGAGTAAGACCACAGTAAGGACAATTGTGTATCCTCTCCGATAGATCTTTTTTAACTATTTGACCACAGCCTGAGCACATCTGTGATGTGTTACACGGATTGACAAGCTCTACACGTTTACCAGCCCATTCTGCCTTGTAAGACGTGATAGTTATCAATTTACTCCATGCTGCATCTGCAATATGTTTCGCTAGGCAGTGATTTTTCGTCATTCCTTTGACATTAAGATCTTCAAAAGTGATCAAATCATAAGTTCTGACCAGATCAAGACTTACTTTTTGTACAAAATCCTCTCTTTTGTTTGCAATTCTCTCATGAACACGCTGAACAGCTTTTAAAGCCTTTGCTCTTTCAGGTTTTCCTTTTACAAGTTTTGAGAGTTTACGCTGTACTTTTGCCAGAGCTTTTTCTTCTGTAACAAAGAACCTTGGATTTGGTACATAACTACCATCTGAAAGAGTTAAGAAACTCTTGATACCTACATCCATACCTACTGCTAACCCTGTTTTTTGCAGTTCCGATGGATTATCAGTTTCAACCAGAAGAGAAGCAAACTACTTTCCTGTTTGTGTTCTCCTGATTGTAATTCTCTTAATAGAGCCATCAACAGGTCTATGTAATTTAATCTTAACTTCACCTATTTTCGATAACCAGAGTTTACTATCTTTTAATTCATAACCAGATTCGAAATAAGTAAAGCTATCATACCTTCCATATCCTCTGAACCTTGGATATCCTGGTTTTTCACCTGGTTTTTCACCTGTTTTTACCCTTCTGAAAAATGCTTGAAAAGCAAGGTCTACTCTTTTTGAAATATCCTGCAAAACATGGGACTGAACATTCTTAAGTTTGGGTTTAGTCTTTTTCCATTTAAGAATCATCTTCTTTGAATCGTAGTACCCTATGTTTTTTGCTACGATTACCATGCATTTTTTCTGAGTGAAAGTGTTTCGTTATATGTCCACCGGCAAAGCTCAAGAGTCTTATTCATAACTGTTTTTTGAGCTTTTGTAGGATAAAGCCTATAACGAAATACTTTCAACATTTATCTCACCATTTGAGTTTCAATATACATTTGTATTAGGTCTTTTATTAGCCCTTCTTTTTTCCTAAAGACTCAGGGGTTTTACGCTTCGCGATGTAAATTTCTTAATTATAATTCTTAATATATTATATTAGATGACTAATAATTACAATATGGAACAATTTAAAATCACCTTTGTCGGTAAATCCATAGCATATAAAGTGAGAATGAAATCTACCATCTATAATTTTAAGGCATTTTTTCAAAGAAACATGTGGATTTATTTGCAGACAAATGCGTTGTTAGATTGAAATCGGATTAAAAAATGTTGGTTTGAAATTGTATCAAACTAAATATCAACTCGGAGTGTGGGTGAATGAGAAAACAATCGTTTGATAGAGTAAGAAAAACACTTTGCAGTTTGCTGGTAGTTTTGCTTTTAGTATCATTGACAGCTACATCAGCAAGCGCTTGGTATAATAAAAAAGGAGAGATAGTAGCGCCTCCTGAAAAAGCTAAGGTGGAAACTCCTAAAGAAAATAAGGCACCATGTGTACCAGCTCCTGTAACGGCTCCTCTTGTAACGGCTTCTCCTGTAACGGTTCCGGCACCGGGCGCGTTTGGCGGCTGCAGTGGATTTGGCGACTGCGGAGGATGCTGTGGATTTGGCGACTGCGGAAGATGCTGTGATAAGTGGAAGGTTTCCACTATAACTACTGTCTGTGCTTGCTTTACCGAAGGTGACGGTTGTTTCGACCGCATCTTGTGGTGAAACGAAGGAAGCGATTTTTCTCAGCAACAATACTAAGCTACTTCCTGAGAACATATAGATTAAAAATGTAT
>DATMYS010000574.1:0-6486 GCA_035560835.1 Methanosarcina sp. | reverse complement strand
ATAAAGAACTGTAGCTAACAAATCTCGAGGCGCTTGGAGTATTTAATGCTAGAAGATACAAAACTGGAATATAGAACAGCAAATCGGATAGAAGTAGAATCAGTAATAGAATCAGTAATAGAATCAGTAATAGCACAGAATAAGCCGGAATGAACCCGAAAAATGAGAATGCAGGTTAAAACATACCTGCAACGAAAATTGAAGCCTTTCAGCTAAATTTTTGTTTGTGAAACAAATCAGACTAAGCCTGACCTCTGAAGAGTCATCAGGTCCTCGGTGGTGAGTTTTGCTCCGCCCTTGAACTTTTCGAAGATGGATTTAGCATCCTTCTGAAGTTCGGACTTGACAACACGGGATTTCCCTTCTTTGTCTTTCTTCTTGAGCTTGAAGATTTCTTTGTCGAGATCCCGGATTTCCTTCTGGGCATTGATGAAAGCCTTGTGCTGTTCGTCGGCTGCTTCCTGGGCTTTTACAAATTCCTTGTGGGCAATGTCAGACTCTGCCCTAGTCCTGTCAGCCTCTTTGAAAGCGGTAATCATCTTCTCATGATATTCCTGAGCCTGCCTGGCATATTCGGCCAGTTGGGTATGGAATTCTGAGGCTTCATCTCGGATTTTCTGGGCTTCGTCTAGAAGATCCTTCAGTTCGGAGTTGCCCTCGAGCTGGACTTTTTTGACCTGATATTGTTTTTGAAGCTGAGTGATTTTCCCAACGAGTTCCCTTTCCTTGCTTGTGCTCAGGACTTCAGTCTGCTGGGCGAATTCAAGGCGGTCGATGTCTTTTCTCAGAGCTTTGATCGAAGGACCACCAAGGTTGCTCTGTTTCCTGATGGAGTCGGCCTTTGCAAAGAACTCGTTTGCCTTGGCATTTGTGTCGTCGCGCTTATTCTTATATTCGCTGACCTTTTCATTAATTTCGTCCCTGAGGACTTTTAATTCCTGGGCTTCGTTGATAAGGTCTTTCGTCTTCTTGTTCAGGTCGTTACGCTTTGCAGCGAGAGCACTTGCCTCTGCGTTTAAAGAATTCCTTTTTTCCTTAGCTTCTTCAGAAATGTCTTTCAAATCTGATCTTTTTTTCTGCAATTCCTTTAGCATCTCTTATTGTGCCTCCCGATCCAGCAAAAAAGCTGGCATTTTAGTAGCTCTATTGTTCGATGTCGACATGCTGTGCCTGATTACAACATTGATAAGAAAGAGATTCAAGAACAGGGATAACGGCTCGGAGGTCTTTTTTAGTTATGACGACGTCCGCATATTCCCTCAGGATGGGCTTGGGATTGAAAGCTATAGCAAAACCTGCTCTTTCAAAGACACAGGCATCATTTGCGCCGTCCCCGACAACTACACATTGCTCTGGCCGAACCTCGTTTAGTCGAGTGAGTTCTTCAAACACCTTTGCTTTGGAGTCGCTCTGTGTGATTGGGCCGACAACTTTGCCTGTAAGGCAGCCGTCTTCCACAAGCAGTTCGTTGGAAACAACGAAATCAATGCCAAGCGCTTTGCCTATAGTATCGGCACAGATGGTAAATCCACCGGAAATCATTGCAGTTTTATAGCCCCTACTTTTGACATAGAGGATAAGTTCTGCCGCTCCCGGCATCAGATCGATCTGGTTTACCGCATCAAGGGCAGTTTCGAGAGGAAGCCCCTTAAGAAGCCTGACCCTTTCAATAAGCGCTTGCTCAAAATCAAAGTCTCCATACATCGCTTTCTTCGTAATCTCCTCTACTTTGCTTACAACACCTGCAGCCCTGGCGAGCTCATCGATAGTCTCAGCGTCTATAAGGGTGCTATCCATATCAAAAACAATCATTTTGTTTCTAGTAAAATTATGCATAGGACAGTTCACTCAATCAAAACCTGGACCTGAATAACTATTAGATATAGCGGGATAATTTCCCGAAAAAGGGCATGCTGCCTGGTGTACCTTCTTCAGGGGTACCCCCGCAATTTAGTATAATACATTTGCCCTGACATTAAAAGCCCACCAACGGATAAAGTTTTCAAATTATAATACGGGTTCTGTGAAATAAGACACAAAACAACAGCATTGATGTCAACGTTTTTGAGTGAAATAAATCACATCCTTTTTAAGCTTTTCGGAGGGGAAGGGAAACATGCTGAATAATAGTTATAAATAGCATATATATTTATAAAATAAAGTTGATAGAGAAAGAACCTGCCAAAAGGATTATAAACCCATTAGGAATTCCATTATTGAAGAAATTGGTTAACACAGGATTTTGAGAAAAATGGTCAACATAGGTTTTATAAAAATGGGCAACCTGGGAATGAGCCAGGTTATCAATCTGATCCAGGACGAAATTGCAGCAAGAGAAGGAATTACTGTACGTGTATTTGGTACAGGTGCCAAAATGAGCCCTGCCGAGGCTGCAGCTTCTGAAAGTTTCAAGCAGTGGAATGCAGACTTTGTAATAATTATCAGCCCGAACGCAGCAGCTCCAGGTCCCACCGCAGCTCGTGAAATATGGAAAGATATTCCCTGCATTGTGGTCTCAGATGGCCCAACAAAGAAAGAAGCCAGAGAGGCTCTTGAGAAGGACGGTTTCGGATATATCATCCTCCCAGTAGACCCTCTTATCGGAGCCAAGAGAGAGTTTCTTGACCCTGTAGAGATGGCATCCTTCAATTCTGATGCAATGAAAGTGTTATCCGTTTGTGGCGTTGTTAGACTCATCCAGGAAGAACTGGATAAGTTAACTGACCAGGTTGCTTCCGGAAAATCAGGAAAGGAACTGGAGCTTCCACACATTTTTGCAAAACCCGAAAAATGTGTTGAGCACGCAGGCTTCGCAAACCCTTATGCAAAAGCAAAAGCTCTTGCCGCCCTTCATATGGCTGAAAAAGTGGCACAGGTTAACTTCCCTGCATGTTTCATGTTAAAGGAAATCGATCAGGTATGCCTGACAGCCGCAGCCGGACACGAAATAATGGGAGCTGCCGCGCAGCTTGCAATACAGGCACGAGAAATTGAAAAATCCAATGATACCGTGTTCAGGCAACCCCATGCGAAGAATGGTACTCTGCTGAAGAAAGTAAAATTATATCAAAAGCCAGAGTAAACCCCGGAAAACCTTAAGGTTTGAAACCGGAAGCTTAAATGGAGGAGAAAATAATTTCCGTAGAAAAACAGGCGGAAACCGATCCTCCAATAACTACTTTTTTTCAATTTATCATGCAAGCATCAGGTAATATTTCAATTTGGTACTCAAATGTTAGTAATTCTTCAATTTATTATGCAGATATCAGGCTATATTTTGCGAATTTTATTTCTTAGCATCTTCAACTTCTTCCAGTACCGACGTATATTCCTGAAAAACATAGTGGAGATCTATAGTAGCCAGTATGTCCACAACCCCAAGAGCTGCAATAGCTTTTCCATCATTCGAGCGAATGGGAGCAACAACCACATGTTTTCCCCTGTACACACCTTCCGTAGGGATTTCGTGGATAACTTTGTTTGTTTTCAATACTTCTTCGAGCACAGGCCCTGTGTAGTCCCTGTCAAGGATTTGACCTTTTTCCAGACGAAGTCCCTTCCGCTTGAGACTGCGAATGGTTGTAGGAAGTCCAATGACCGCGTGTACTGCGACTGCTAGTGCCTCAAGGTCTTCGGGTCCTGAATCTTCTGAGATCGTTAGGGAAGTAATTTTTTCACCCCCGTAAATTACTTGATACCGGGTAAGACACAAAGAGAAGGCTTCTCAGAAATGAAAAGCTGGATCCCACTTTCCGGTCATATTTAGAATATGTTTTTTCAAAGAATATATAATCACTCCTCATTTTCAAGGGCTTTTATAAATGCCTGTTTATGCCGTTCTCCGGACTCATGGATTCCCCCAAGATCGCCACGTGCCGCCCGGCAGGGGTAATGCTGGATATACAGTCCGGCTCTGGGTGGTGCGTCTTTTACAGGCATTCCGATGATTTCTTTTGCCATATGCCAGGTACTTCCACATGGAGCTCCTCTTACTACCTCCACCTTAGCAATTTTTCCGTCTTTTGTTTTTACCTTCAAGATCGGAGACCCAAAGAGCTCTGCAAACGGCCTGTTGAACGCATTCGGTTCAAGACTGCAGCAGATCTCATCTACCTCGATATCCATACCTGAAACTTCGGAGATTTTTTTGAGTTCGGGAACTGAAGCCCTGGATGGTCCACCCGGAACTATAAGAGAGCGCACACCAGCTTCTGCCGCAAGTTTTGCAATTGCAGCTGTCAAATCCGGATGCAAAGAGTAAGTAATTATAATTTCGGCAGAAAAGACGCGCCTATCGAAATTAATAGTCTCCAGAAATTCATCAGGTTCTTCAATGAATACAGGCACGAACTCAGGCAGGTCAGCAGTTACGATTGAAAAATCACTGTGTTCCCTGACAGTCTCAATCAGACGGTGCCCGTATTTGCCCCGCGTAATTACTCCTATTACAGTCATTATTCTAAGCTATTTTTAATATTGCATAAATAGATGCTTATTTTATATGGAATTCTCCCTGACTCGCCAGCTATACATGGAATTGGGATCTTATTATGAATCCGGAAAGCCTGTAGAATATAAATATAGATAATGCATTTCAATAAAAATCTCTAAAGAAAAAAGACGATATTTATGAGAGGGAAACTAATTACACTTGAGGGAATTGATGGTTCAGGCAAAAGCACAGTTGCAGAGAAGCTTCAGAAGAATCCTGAAATTAAGGCCTTTAAACCTATTTTTACCAGGGAACCAACAAGAGATACTCTGACTGGAGATGCTGTGGAAAAAGCTATTCAGTCGGATATCGACCAGCTTGCAGAACTCTTCCTTTTTACAGCTGACCATGCTGAACATCTGGCAAAACTTATAAAGCCTGCACTTGAAAACGGAAAAATAGTGATTTCTGACCGCTATTCCGACAGCCGGTATGCTTACCAGGGAGTAACCCTGAAAACTCGCCTGGAAAATCCTCTCGAATGGGTAAAGGAACTACATCGAGGCTGGACCGTTATTCCGGACCTAACCTTTCTCTTCGATATCAGGCCCGAAATTTCAATTCAGCGTTGTGGAAAACGAGGAGAACAAAGCAAGTTCGAAAAATTAGAGTTTTTATGGGGAGTCAGGAAGCTTTTCCTCAAGCTTGCGGCAGACGATCCAGAACGTTTTATTGTGATCGATGCTTCCCACTCTTCTGAATACGTAGAAAAGGAAGTTATGGAAAAAATTCTGGAGTTCCTGAGCAGGAACTGACCAGATGCAAGGGTTGAACCGAAATTAAACCCAAATAACCGTTAGAAACCGTTATCATCAGCAAAATCCGTTAGAGACCATTATCATCCGCAAATTTGATCAGGGCTTCCCCTAACATCCTGACATGGGTGGGGTTAAGGTTGAACCTGGACCTCTTTACGCCTCCACGCTCCTTTGCAAGTTCGACATATTCTTTCTCAAAGCGGTCACTGTGTGCCAGGGAGATTGTCATGTACCAGCCTCCCCCCATCTTAATTTCCACATATCCGTCTCCGCTTGTCTCCTCAGTGTTTTTTTCTTCAACATTCTCTTCAGCTATATCCTTCTTTACCATATGTAAGCCTCATAATTTCCTGGTTTTAATATAATCTGTGACTCTTCTCTAATACTAAAATATTCGATTATATACAAGACATATAGGGCTAAAATAAAAAGATTCCCAGGTGGGAATTATTTTTTATTATCCGGTTTTGTTTTTAGTCATCCGATTTAAGCCCTGAACTCAGCACAGCTGGAGGAACCAATCCCGAATGAATGGCAGTTGCAACAAGGGCTCCTTTTATCCCAAGCTTATCAAGAATCAGAAGATCTTCCATATCCTTGACGCCACCTGCAAGCAGCACGCTATGCCTGGAACATTCAACCAGTTTTCGAAGGAATTCAGGATCAAAGCCTGAAGATGTTCCCACCCTGTCAAGGTCAAGGAAAATAAGGTCTTTTAAAGGTAAATCATTTAACAGTTTTACTATTTCAAAAGGAGACTCCGGAAGCTCAGGATCATTTTTCAGGACTTTACCATGCTTTATATCAATGCTAACACTGATCCTTCCAGAGTTTCGATAGGCCGCATCCTTTATTACCGAAAGCGTACCTGTCTCTGTGCCTATCACGGCAGTTCCTGCAATGGAAAGGACTCTGTCCGCGTCCTGTGGAGCCGAGATCCCGAAATCAAGCATTGTCTCTGTCCTTAAGCTTACTTCCCGAATTACTCCGGCATTCATTTCGAGAAATCCTTTGTCCTGAAGCACGTTGAGGTCGGCAATATAGACTTCCCTGGGATGAAGGAGTTCCACTATTTCCACAGGGTCCGAGCTGCTACATACAGTACTTGAATCTGAAACCGGACGATATTTTTCCCTGATCCCGCCTTTTGCAAGAACTACGCTACGGTTAAATATATCCATCACAAAAATTACTCGGAACATACTTATTCAATAGCTGCATCATCCTATAAAAAAA
>DATMYS010000573.1:0-2970 GCA_035560835.1 Methanosarcina sp. | reverse complement strand
ATTTATATGATAGTTTACTGCATTAGTACAGGTTTTTCACTGCGCTTTCAATCCTTTCCCTTAAGTTTCCATTGCATATCTTTTCCCACGCATCGGGAAAGGTCTTGAGCAGAGTCTGGAGTTCTTGTTCCCTGTATGTGAGATAGGCTTCGATTCCTTCTGCACCCTCGGAAACTTTCTTTTTCCCGGACGTTTTTTCACTCTTGACAGAACCCCATTCCCCGGTTCTCAGGTAAGAATCCAGCAGATCAAGTGCAATAGCCGTATCGTGGAGATTTCCAAGATGGTCCTGAAAGGTCTTGAGCTCTTTGATCAGGACTTTTGCGTCTTCTCCAAGTGCGCCCTCAAAGAATTCAAGGGTATAACGCATTCCTTTGGCTGCAATCCTGAGCCTTTGCAGGCGTTCAACAGGAAGATAAGGCCCCTCCATCCATTCGGAGTAAGCCCTGATATCTGCTAAACGTGCATAAAGGATTGAAGGGAGTATTTCTCTTACCCTGTGGGGCAAAGCATCATGTTTTTTGTTAGTTGCAGGAAGGATCAGGGTTTCGGGAGAGGCAAGTGCGTCTGAAAAGTCTCTTTTGAAAGCTCGGTATTTTTCACTGTCCAGATAATCAAGCAGGTCTTTCCTGGATTTTTCTCGCTCTTCTGTAAGCACCGCAAAAAGCGAGTCCAGATCATGCTCATGTCCCGAAGGCAGGGTTTTAAGGTACCTTTCGGCTTCTTCGCGGAAAACGTCCAGATCCCTGACTTCTCCAAGTGAACAGAGTGTTCTCCTGAGCCCTTTGAGGTGAGGCTCAAGCTGTTCGGAATCAAGATAAGCCTCAAAAACCTTTGCTGCTGCTCTCATTCTGCGGACTGCAACCCTCATATCGTGCAATTCTTCGATCTCTTCTCCTTTTATGGTCCCTTCTTCATGGGAGAGCATACAGGAAAATTGAGAGGAAAATATCCTGCATGCAAGCCAGGCCATAGAGTCAGTCGGTTTGATAGTTATCTCTCCACACAGCCTGGATTTCTTCTTTTCTGGGTTTTCTTCCCTTGTAGCCTGTTTCTTTTCTGGGTTTTTCTCTTCTATGGCCTGTTTTTTTTCTGTCTTTTCCTTTCCGACTTGTTTCTTTATTTCTTTTTCCGGTCGTGGGTATGAATCATTGAAAATCGAAAGCGAGAGAATCTCTCAATATATTCATCAAATACGTGGGATGTACTCGCTTTTTCGGAATTGATCAATAATTCAGGGACACGACCCTTTTTCCTTTGTTTTGGATTTCTCCTCGATTAGAGCTTTTTCTTCCTTAGAAACCTGATAAAATAGGAGTTCGCTTCTGAAAAGAGATTTCCAGAGTTTACTTTGCGCCTCAAACTTTCTTGAAGCTTTTTCAGTTACAGTCCCTGCTATTTCTATCTCCAGAGCGTTTTCAAGCGACCTTATCTTTTCTGGCTGGATTTCGAGAAATTCGAAAAGGTTTGCGATTGACATAATGGTTGCAAGCATCAAGGCTTTATTCTGGAGACCGGGAGGCAGCCCCGTATGGAAGCCTTTCAAAGTTGAAATTAAACTTTTTTCGCTTACAAAAGGGCTTGCAAAAAGATCCTGAAGTTCAATGATCAGGACGAGCATTAAAATTTCGTGAAGCCTGAGTCCTTTCAAGGGATGTGTCAGAAGAATTTCCCTGCTCATACGGGCACTTTCGCCAGGGAAAATGTAGTTTCCGGCATCCTTCAGGAAGGCTGCAAGTTCCAGGAGTTTTCTCTCTTCCTGCTCCAATCCGTGGCATACAGACATCCCATCAAAAAGCGTAATTGCATATTCCCTTCTTTTTTCGGCCCGGTTTTTATTTGCTCCATAATACTCAAGAAGGCTTTCTGGATTCCATTGTTTAAATTCTAATGCTTTCTTTTCCTTTTTCCAAATACAATTTTTTCCGGCTTGAAGATGGAATTCAGGATCTTTTCCTTTATAAGTTGTAAAAGGAATAATGGAAAGTCTTCTCTCTTTAAATTCTGAGCGCAGGGCTCTTATTTCGGTTTGAGGAATTTTCAGAAGCAGGCTGAGCTCTTCACAGCTCTGTCCCCTATCAAGTCCAATCAAAATCTGAGCCTGCTTCCCACATATGTTTTTCTGGTCTGCAAGCTGTGCGAAAAAAGCTCTTTCTCTCAGGCTAAGGAAAGTTTTCTCGGGAAGTTTTTCCATGAAAAGAAAGGCTCTTTCGAACTTGGAAAAAGGGCTTTCTGCCAGGTTGTAATGCTTAAGCAGGAAATCCCGGATAGTTTCCAGATCTTCCGATTTTCCTTCGCTTTTAAGTTCAACTTCAAACTCGTTATAATGTTTTTCTCTGCTTTCGCTTTTCAGGTTGACCCTATCCAGGTAAGTCTCAGCTATAAGCTTTTTTCCCATTTTTACCTGGCGAATTACCCTTTTCTGTTTGAGGGACAGCAGTGGGAAAAGGTCAAGTCCTGCCGTAAATTCAAAAATCAGGTCTCTAATACGGAAATCAGGACATTCGAGCACTGAGGTGCCCTCGGGCAGAAAACTTACATACTCTTCTCGCCTGTGAGTTCCATCTTCGAAACCTCCCAGACTTTTAACGGTTACCCAGCTTCCATTTTCCCCATAATCTTTCCTGACCCGCAGGTAATAGCCCGAAGCCATAATAGCCCGATTCTCAGTATCAAAGAAAATATCTTCATTTAACTGGATCTTCGCCTCCGAGAGAGAGTATGAAGCAAGCTTTGAAAGGCTTTCAAGGGCCTGAAAATCCGTTTCTTCCATTACCAGAAATTTAGATTCTATCTCCATACTCCTTTTCTCCCGCCCGAGTTCCCAACTCTTTTTTGAAATGGCTTGCCCACAACCCTTTTGAAAAAAGGCCTGACCGAAAACCCGCTGGCAGGGGGCGTTGTCAAGCGGGCTATTTTATAAATAAAGGCGCTGAATTTTGCTCTTTCCAAATCACAGGATTTCTACAG
>DATMYS010000572.1:0-4660 GCA_035560835.1 Methanosarcina sp. | reverse complement strand
ATTCAAAAGCCGTCGGAAAAATGAAACTTAATAAATTAAAAATCGGCAAGATTGAAACACCTGGAAACCTTCTTCTTGCGCCTATGGCAGATGTGACAAATCTGGCTTTCAGGCTGCTCTGCAGGCAGAACGGAGCTGACCTTACCTATACTGAGATGATCAGCGCAGATGCTCTGCTCAACGAAAATCGAAAATCGATTCTCAAAGGGCTCTCTTCCCCTGAAGACCGCCCTTTTGGAGTTCAGCTTGTAGGAAGTTCTCCTGAGAAACTGAGGGAAGCTGCACTTTTTATTGAAGACGAGTACAGACCTGAACTCATCGACGTGAATATGGGCTGCCCTGCGCAGCGCATTATTGAAACAGGGTGCGGCTCGGCTCTTCTTAACTCCAAGAAACTCGTATATGAAATTATCTCGGAGCTGACCGACGTGCTGAAGACTCCCGTAACTGCAAAGATCCGAATTTTGAAGAGGGATGAAAAAACCCTTGAGATTGCACGCCTGATAGAAGAGGCTGGGGCTTCTGCCCTGACCGTACATGGCAGGAGGGCAGAACAGATGTACTCCGGAAGTTCGGACTTTACAGCGATAAGAACAGTCAAACAGGAACTTTCCATTCCAGTGATTGCAAACGGTGATATAAGAGATGAGGAGTCTGCCGAAGCTACCCTTGATTTTACGGGTTGTGACGGGCTTATGATCGGGCGCGCAGCAATGGGAAATCCCTTTATTTTTAAAAGGATAAGTTACTACCTGGAAACAGGGGAAAGGCTGGAATTTGACAGGCAAGCCCGTCAATTAGAGGACTTTGAAAACTATATTTCCTTGCTTGAAGAATGTGATCTCGACACATCTGCAAACCTAAGAATGCATGCTCACTGGTTTACAAAAGGGTTGCGCGGCTCACGGCAGATTAGGGAAAAGATTAATAATCTGAAAGATGGAAAGGCGATGGTTAAATTAATAAAGGATTTCTATAAGGAGAAATATTAAAGTATCCCATATTTTTTAAGAGATATTTGTTTACGGCCATGATACGATAAAACGTAATCAAGAGACATGTTAACCGGGAAAAAACAAATATAACACATTTAAAAAATAATTATGGATAAGAAAGATATATAAAGAATATAGTTCAATTCACCGAAAACCTAATAATATTCTACACTATTATCCATGAACTATCAGGCATAAAACAGTGTGAACCTAGAATTGAAAATAAATCTTTCAATAAATTATAACTCAGTGATATGAAAGAGATCAGGTTAACAATTTACCATCCAGGTTTTTGGATCCCTGACGTGCATATACATTATCACACTTATTATATTAGAGTAGTGCCTGAAGAAGGAGTCAGATGCTAATTGTGTCTGACAAAGTAAATAAATGGGATAGGATCAGGTTAATTCGCTTAGTATTTTGATTAATAGATTGTGCCATACAGCTAATTAAAACTTGTCAAACAGACTGCCGAGAACAGCAAAAATACAGAAAAATTTGAAAAACGATCGAAAAACAATCAAAAAACAATCGAAAAACAATAGATAGTATTTCATTAAAAAGGAGAATTCAGATGAAGGAAATCAGAATACACGGTCGAGGAGGCCAGGGTTCTGTTACCGCGGCTGAAATGCTTTCCGTTGCAGCTTTTGAAGATGGAAAATTTAGCCAGGCCTTCCCCGCTTTTGGGGTAGAGCGTAGAGGTGCCCCAGTCCAGGCATTCACGAGGATTAACAATAATCCTATCAGGCTCCGAAGCCAGATTTACACCCCGGATTATGTTATCGTCCAGGATGCGACTCTGCTTGAAACTGTTGACGTTGCAAGCGGGATTAAGGATGACGGAATAATTATTGTTAACACAACCGAAAAACCGGAAAGCCTGAAACTCAATACAAAAGCTAGGGTCATGACCGTGGACGCTACCAAGGTGGCAATGGACATCATAGGTGTCCCCATTGTAAATACCGTCCTCCTTGGAGCTTTTGCGGGCGCAACCGGAGAAATCAATGTCGAATCAATCCAGCATGCAGTAAGAGCTCGTTTTCCAGGAAGGGTAGGAGAAAAGAATGCAAATGCAATCCAGAAGGCCTACAATCTTATCAGGGGGGAAGAAGAGTGAGTAACGGATCAGAACAAGACCGCAAGATACGACCCGAAGTTCTGAAAAACGAAGAGGAAGAAAGTTTAAACATTTCACGCTGCAGAGTCTGTAAACCTGGTTCTACCCTTAAAAACAAAACCGGAGGCTGGAGAAACTTCCGTCCTGTTTATATTTACGAAAAATGTACCAAGTGCGGGATCTGCGAGATCGTCTGTCCTGATATGTCTGTCAAACCCAGAGAAGACGGCTTTTTTGAATATGATTATGATTACTGCAAAGGTTGCGGCATCTGTGCAAATGAGTGTCCTGCGGATGCAATTGAAATGATTCTGGAGGAGAAATAATGATTAACCCGGCTTACAGAAAAAAAATGGTAGTTGTGGAAGGTTCCTATGCTGTCGCCCATTCTGCAAAAGTCTGCCGTCCAAATGTAATTTCAGCCTACCCGATTACTCCTCAGACCCATATTGTCGAAAACTTATCGCAGTTTATAGCAGACGGGGAAATCCCTAACTGTGAGTATATTAATGTAGAGGCCGAGTTCTCGGCAATTTCTGCCCTTATAGGAGCATCAGCCGTAGGTGCAAGGACTTATTCAGCCACAACTTCTCAGGGACTTCTGCTCATGCATGAGGCACTTTTTAACACTTCAGGTATGAGGCTTCCGGTTGTAATGACAGTGACAAATAGAGCAATTAGCGCTCCAATAAACATCTGGAACGATCATCAAGATGCTATTGCGCAGAGAGATACAGGCTGGATCCAGCTCTATGTAGAAGATGTTCAAGAAGCATGTGACACCCTGCCCCAGCTCTACAAGATCGCAGAAGACAATGAGATCATGGTTCCGGGTATGGTCTGCATGGACGGTTTTATCCTATCTCACGTTTATGAGCCTGTTGTCCTGCTTGAACAGGAATTGACTGACAATTTCCTCCCTCCTTTCCAGCCCGAAAATATTCTTGACCCTGATGATCCCAAGACCTTCGGAGCCTTTGCAGCTCCTGACACCTATGAAGAGTTCAGGTATCTCCATGAACAGGCAATGCAGAAAGCTATTCCTAAAATTGAAACCGCAGCAAAGGAGTTTGAAGAGGTCTTTGGCAGGTTCCATGGAGGACTTATTGACGGTTATATGCTTGACGATGCCGAAATTATTATCATGTCTATGGGCTCTATTCTCGGCACTGTCAAGGATGTTGTTGATGAGTACAGAGCAAAAGGAGAAAAGATCGGCGTCTTAAAGGTCAGGTCCTTCAGACCTTTCCCTAAGGAACAAATTTGCAAGGCTGTTAAGAATGCGCATGTAATTGTCGTACTCGATAAGAACATTTCTATAGGGACAAACGAAGGAGCGCTCTTTACAGAAACCAAATCCTGTCTCTACAATAGTAAAGTCCGCATACCTATGATTGGCTATACTGTGGGGCACGGAGGCCGTGACATTCGCGTGGAAAGTATTGCAAAGGTTATAGAAGAAACCAAGAAAGTTGCAAAGTCTGGAATCACGGTTGAAAGCCAGTTCCTGGACCTTAAGGAGGAGTTGCTATGAGTAAAACTGCACCGAAAACATATATCACATCCGGGCACAGCGGCTGTGCAGGTTGTTGTGATGCCTTTGCTGCAAAATTCACACTCATGGGCGCAGGCCCAAATACAATTGTAGTTAACCCGACAGGCTGCCTTGAAGTGATGTCCACGCCTTTCCCGAATTCTTCCTGGCAGGTTCCCTGGATCCACTCCCTCTTTGAAAATGCAGGAGCAGTGGCTTCAGGTGTGGAAGCTGCCTTGAAGGCTCTTGGCAAAAAGGATGACATCAAGGTTGTATCAATCGGGGGAGACGGTTCTACTATGGACATAGGCCTCGGTTCCCTTTCTGGCGCATTCGAGAGAGGCCACGACTTCACCTATGTGTGCATGGACAACGAAGCTTATATGAACACCGGAGTCCAGCGCAGCAGTGGAACTCCCTTCGATGCGAGCACAACTACCACGCCTGCTGGGAAAGTCTCCTTCGGAAACCCACGCCCCAAAAAGAATATGCCTGCTATCATGGCAGCTCATGGCTCTCCTTATGTAGCCACAACTTCCATAGGTTTCCCAAGAGACATGATGCGCAAGGTCAAGAAAGCCACTGAAATTGTGGGCCCGACCTATATCCATGCCCATGCTCCGTGTACAACAGGATGGGGTTTTGATACCTCAAAGACCCTGGAGATTGCCAAACTAGCAGTCGAGACCTGCCTCTGGCCCATGTACGAAATGGAAAACGGGGAAATTACCCAGGTAAGGAAGGTTAATGATCCCAGGCCAGTCGAGGAGTACTTGAGAGCCCAGAAAAGGTTCAAACACCTCTTCACTATGGAAGGCGGTGAAGAAGAAATCAAGAAAATTCAGGCTACTGCGGATTGGAACATAAAGCACTTCGGACTTCAGTAAAAACTGAAGTTTTACTTTTTTAATTTACTTTAATTTTTAGTAACTATTCAGCCTACTTAAAGGAAGTTGGTTAATGTTAATTTTTGACGTAGGGTTTATTTGATATATAGATTCATCT
>DATMYS010000571.1:0-3143 GCA_035560835.1 Methanosarcina sp. | reverse complement strand
CAATATAATAGCTGAAGTTTTATAATCTGGAATTTTAACTTCACCTAGAGCTTTTACCTGAATCTTAAAAAGATACTTTTCAGCCTGTTAGGCTATGATTAATAACGGTCGAAGTAGTTTACACGTGCCAGAGTAATTTTTGGAATGAAGGAAAATAAACTAGAAGAAGACCTCCCAGAAGAGAATACACTTAAAGAGAACCCAGTACAAGAGAACGCATTATAAGAGATCTATTATTTACAAAAGGAGAAACTAAAATGAGATTTATATGCCCACTTATTGTTGTAAATGATATAGAGGCTTCCAGAAGCTTTTATGAAAACGTGCTTAATCAAAAGGTACAGTGCGATTTCGGTGAGAACGTATCATTTGAGGGTGGCTTTGCTATACATTTGAAATCACATTTTTCAGATTTAGTAAACATAAACAAAAATGATATCGTTCAAAAATCAAATAACTCTGAGCTCTATTTTGAAGAAGATGATCTGGATAGTTTCCTTCAAAAACTGAAAGGTATGGACTCCATTAAATATGTTCACGAACTAAAAGAGCAGCCCTGGGGACAGCGGGTCATCAGATTTTACGATCCTGATATGCACATTGTTGAGGTTGGCGAACCTATGGAAAGCGTAGTAAAAAGGTTCTTGAGCAAAGGCTTATCAATTGAAGAAACCGTAAAACGCACTCTAATGCCAGAGGAATTTGTCAGACAATGTTTATAGATAAGGTCAGGCTCAATAAATACCTGGTTTAATCTGACTTTGTTCCATTATTTTCCCGGATTCCAGCGACAGAGAAACCCTATTGGAAGCTATTATTCAAACAACCTAAATTTAGCAAAAGTTATTATAGGTCTTGATGAATACCATCTTTAAACCTTTGACAATCCATTCCTGTTTATCTTTTTACAATACTGGAGAAGTAGTACTTTTCCCGATTAATCTGAGTTCAAATACTGGCTTTCTAAATATTAAAAACATAAATTTATCCTGACTGACTTCAATTAAGTTTGAACAATCTTCAAATAAGTCGGTATTGTTTTCAGATTAAGTTCGCACGATGATTTGTACTAAATCGAGTTTATGCACAGGTTTTTAGGAAGGAATTAAAAATGGCTCTGAAACCCAGAATTACAGAATCCCCCCAGGTTCGTCTGATTGACCTTAAGTCAAAACCTTTCTTTATTGTAGCTTCCGTAGAGGTTGGAAACACTACAACCAAAGTTATTCTTACAGCTACCAGTATGGAGACCGGAAGGACCCATATTATAAATAAGGTCGTGCGGATGACCAGAGACGTCCGTCCACCTAGACCCGGAGAAGCCGTATTCGGGAAGACACTTACGGGTGTGGAACTTACTCGTGAGGCCGTTGCAGAACTGGTGCGCAGCACCCTGACTGAATCAATGGAAAAGGCAAATCTGGACATAAAAACCGATCTGGACTTCGTGGTTCGTTCCACTGGTGTTGTTGCAGGTTTTGATTCTCCTGAAGAAGTGGGCGAATTTATCAAAGCTCTGGCCGATGGCTGTCTTATGGCAGGAGTCCCCCCAAAGAATATGACGCCCCCTATGTCTATTTCAAACATGCCAAAAAAATTACAGAAGTATAGTAAACTTGAAAAGGTTATTTTTGATGGAGCTGTAGCCGGAGTATTACCTCCCATAGGTTCCTCTGGCGTTGAGATCGTTGCAAACGAGATGGAAGGGGAGCTTGCAACTGCAGGGATTAAGGAAGCAGCCAAATTTACAGATGTTGATTTCAGAAATCCCTGTATTTCAATTGACTTCGGGACAACCCTTGATGGCAGGATCACAAATTCAGATCAGCCGTATGCAAAAACAGTGGGTAACTTCTGCGGCTATGCTGGGGCAATTCCTGATGCAATTATCCGGGGTTCTAAGATCGTAGACTCGAAGGTAGGAACTGCCCTAGAAGTTTTTGAAAAAGAGAAACCGCCTTCTTTCCTTACTTTAAAGATGAAGGCTAAAGCGATTGAAGCGTATACAAAGCGTATTCATGAACTTATTATTATAGAACAGGTCCCAAAAGATAGAACAAGGTATGGAAGCGTGCCTGTAAGGCCTGATGCAGCTGAACAGATAGGTGTAACACTTATAGGTTGCGATGTAGGAGTAAACGGCTCCGATATGGGCAAGCTTAGTGCTATAGGCATGGAAATCTGTAAGACTCACGGACTTCAGGTTGTGTATGCCATAATTGACGAGGTTATGGCAGGCGTGGTTTGCAGATTGATCAGGGTTGCAAAAGAAGCAAGGCTTGTTTTTGAAGATACAACTATAGGAATCACTGGCAGGGCGGGTATTACAGGGAACAAACCTAAATTGATCCTGAAATGCCTGGAAGATCTGAATATTGCTCCAAAAATCGATGAAAGAGTAGTCTTCGTAGATGACGGACTTGCCAGAGGTGCAGCCGTGATGGCCCGGTGTATGAATTCTCTTGGCTCGCCCCAAAATCCTTTAGGCGGCAGACACGGTGGAAAATGTATTCTTGCACAGAGGGTAAAACTACAGGAAAAATGATCTCAAAATACTGGCAAATGGTCTAAAAATACAGGAAATTCAAGAAATATTTAAGATGTAAAAAAAATCGAAATATTAAAAGAGAAGACTTTTAATATGCAGGAAGAGTAATTACCCTCCTGCTCCTCCACCACCGGCTTTTTCTAGGTTGAAGCCCTGCATTGTTTCTCTCTCTTTTCTGAATCTTTCTTCCAGTTCCTCGGCTGTGAACTCTCTTTCTTCCTTCTTTTCTTTAGCTTTAAGCTCAGTCGGTTCGAGGGTTTCTTCCCTGTACCAGAGCTCTGTATTTTCGAGCAGAACCCACACGTTTCCCTGTTCATCCTTTTTGATCTCAGTTACGCGGCTGACCGTATCACTGTTTACGTATTTGACGGTATCTCCCGCTTTGATGGGTTTTTTATTTCGTCCTACTGCTGTGATTACTTCAGCATCAGCCATACTCTCACCTCGAAGGCTTTCAGGACGCTGGCATTTCAGGCCCTGAAAAAAGTCTCTTCTTGTAATGTAATTTTACTGCTTATAGGTTGTCCAGGCCCTCTAATAAAGTTTATGTGGGTTAGGCCTTGGGGAGGTCTCCGTAAAACTTTTAGAAAAAATC
>DATMYS010000570.1:0-4100 GCA_035560835.1 Methanosarcina sp. | reverse complement strand
ATATTAAGCACATACTATTAATTGGTTCATAGGGGAATACTGTGAAATGGAGGTAAATACCGGACAGCTTCAAAACTGATCCAGTAATAAACTTCATTGACATAGAACAAACCTTGTGAACCACCCAACTGATTTTAATTCAACTCTTGTTCAATGCCTAAATCTACGAATAAATCTTTTTTCAGACTTTTTTCTATCCTCAGCTGTTTTTATCCCCAATTTTTCACTTCTGCTATGAGTTCAGCAGTCTCTCGATTCCTAAAGCGATTTTGCTCTTTGCCCTAGAGAATCTAGAATATCCATAGGACTGTTGTTTTTTGCTTGTCCTGACACAATTTTTTTTGGCTTCAGACAATCCCATAGCAAGCTCTTTATGGGAGAGCAGAGGAGAATTTCAAAGCTTGTTAGAGTTCGGCTTGAATGCAGACTGGAGCGACATAGTTTACCACTTGGAGAGCAGTACTTTCAAGGAATGTTCGGATTCTCCAGGGAATTTTATCCAGGGTACGGGAGGTAAAGTTCAGGCTGCCTACAATCTCTCCTCTGTATTTTAGAGGGATTATAGCAACAGCTTTTATTCCTTCTTTCTTTACTGCATCAACCGTGTTATGAGAGTAGAATTCCAGTGAGTATATGGGCTTTCCAATCAAAATTTGTCTTGCCTCTAGAGAATCTGCTTTATATCTGGAAATCTTCTCCCTAAACTCGGGGGAAATTCCCCTATATGAAACCAGGTTTAGTTGGTCCAAGAATTCGTCCTTGAGGTATATAACTCCTGCATCGAGTCCGTTTATTTGAAGACAGGAATCAAGGATCCGGTTGAGTATTGTCTGGAGATTCCAGGTGGTACTCAGTTCCTTTCCGAGTTCTCGCTGGATTTCAAGCATTTTTTGGGCTTCCTTTCTTTCGGTAATATCAACTACAAGGCCCTGAAAATGGGTTGCTTTTCCGTCCTTGTCTCTCTGAATAAAGGTTTTTTCATCTACCCAGAGCATTTTTCCGTCCCCGGTAAAGATTCTGTATTCAATGTCGAAAGAGTCCTGTCTCTCTTTGATGTTGCGTTTGAGGGTTTCAATAACTGAGCCTATATCATCCCTGTGAATGATGTTTTCGTAAGGAATTTTCCCTGAGGTAAAGTCTTCTACCTTATATCCGAACTGAGTCACATTTTCGGAAACGTATACTGTTGGCAAGTTTTCTTTGTTCTCCCATAGAAAAGCCACTGCCTGGCTGTTGTTTATTATGGTTCTCAACATCTTCTGAGTCTCTAGGGACTTTTTGAGGGCTTCTTCGCTCTTCTTTCTTTCAGTTATGTCCAGTACAAGCCCTTGCAGGTGAGTTACTTCTCCGTCAGGACGCCGCTGGATAAACGTCCTCTCATTTACCCAATGGAGGTCGCCGGCTTTTGTAAAGATCCTATACTCTATATTGAAGTTAACTTCACCTCTCCGGATGTGGTCCTTAAGTGAATCCTTAACTCTGTTGAGGTCATCGGGATGGATGATATCTCCATACAGGACCCTGCCTGAAATAAAGTCTTCAACTGTATATCCAAACTGAACAACATTTTCAGAGACAAACTCTGAAGGCCATTTTTCTTCGTTTTTCCAGAGAAATACTACTGCATGACTGTTATTTACAACTGTCCTGATTATCTCCTGCATCTCCAGAACCGAAAGCAAATCCACAATCCCTATTGCCGCAATAACCTTTCCGCCCTTTGAGAAGATGGGAGAAACAGCCACGTTTCTACCTAGATACGTGCCTTTTTTGGGCACTCCACGTATGGTTTTGCCGGTTCTGAGCACCTCTTCGAGTACAGGGCCTGTATAGTCTCTGTCAAGAATTTTACCTTTCTCCAGACGAAGTCCCTTTCGCTGGAGGCTGCGGATAGTGGTTGGAAGCCCAACAAGGGAATGCACTGCAACAGCTATCGACTCAAGTTCCTCAGATCCTGCATCTTCAGATATCATAGAAGTAATTTTTCCACCCCCAGAAAAATTCTGATCTAATTCTTTTAAACTAAAAAGCAGAAGAGTTTCAACAGGAAGAAACTAAGAACTAAACCTTTCATACGTCCTTTTTTCCTTATCTTAATACCTTTTTTAACGGTTATATAATTATTCTTAATTTTATTTTTATTTATATAATTGAAATTTTTCCCAAATTTCCAGATTCCAATTCCCTTTGAGACGGTTCTTTTCTGGTTTCTCTTCCTGGTCTGAATCCAGATTTCTCGGTGAGTGTGGTTTCCCAACCGGCGCGAAAACGTAACAGTTGCAGATAATTTTGATATATGATAACAGACCAGTTAAATACTATACTTCATGTGATATTTTCAGCTAGGTCAAAGGCAATAATCTGGGTCTGTTTTCGCAGGAATTCTTGAAACAGAATACCATATTCGCACTATTTAGTAAATGTCAAAAGAAGTGTTCAAAATTATGAAAGTTCTAGTTATCATGGGTAGTCTGCGAAAAGGTAACACTTATCAAGCGGCGAAGAAAATCGAAAAATTCATGCGGTCTCTAGGTGATGTTGAATTTGAGTATCTTATGCTCAAAGACGCAAATCTATCGCAGTGCCGCGGTTGTTATATGTGTATTATGGCAGGAGAAGACCATTGCCCCCTTAAAGAAGAGTCTTCGGTTCTTGAGCAAAAGATGCACACTGCCGATGGTGTGATTTTTGCTACTCCGGTCTATGTTATGAATGTTTCTGGGTCCATGAAGATTTTCATTGACCATTTCGCTTATGTTTGTCATCGCCCCCGTTTTTTCGATAAAAAGGCCCTTCTTCTCTCTACTACAGGCTCGTTGGGCCTTAAAAGAGTTCTTGATTACCTCAAATTTATAGTTGGTACATGGGGTTTTGAGGTATCTCATAGTGTTGGCCTTATAATTCCTGCAAGACAAATCTCGAAGAGGAACGAACATGAGAATGATCGGAAACTTGAGAAAGCTGCACTTATATTTTACAATTCCCTTCTGAATAAACGTCATTCTCCAGGACTCATGGATGTACTGGCTTTTCGTTTTCAAAGGGTGAGTTTCGGCAAGCCTGGGTACACTGCTCCTGCTGACTATGCGTACTGGAAAGAAAAAGGTTGGCTCAGACCGGAAGCACAATATTACGTTGATATGCCGGTTAATCCTGTTTACAACGCTATCGGTTGGATCGCCGAACAAATAGTGGAAAGAAAAGTACGAAAGGAAATAGCTGAATTAAAAAAATAATTTTTTTAAACCTAAACTGTGTCCTGTGATATCCTGAATTTGCTTTTCCAGATCCTTTTGGACCTTTTCTATATCCTTTCTGGCTCTTTCTATGTCTTTCTTAATGCAGAGAACATAACGGTTTAAAATTCAATTATAGACTTACTACATTATGGACTATAATCAGGCTTATTAAAATGGCTAGACTAAAATGGAATATTTCGTTAACTGAAAGACGTCCTGAATATATTAATTTCGTTATTGCTCTTTCCCTTAATGAAAAAAGACCGGTTAGCATGATTACTAAAGATACGAATAATGTTATCAAAAAAAAGGGCTGATTATATAGATTTGCCATTCCTGAAACTAATTCAATATCTGTTTGGAAATTGGCATTGCTTATTTTTATGTGATGAACTCCTGATACTTTTGGTGTAAACGAAAAGTAATCTTTAGCTTCTTTCACTGCCCCATTGCGTCCACTAACTGCGGATACAGAAACGTTTTTTTCCCAAGAATATTCTTTGTTTTGCGGATCAACTACGGCGATTTTTAATAATTCTGAATCCGAATATGATTCTTTTGCTTTAAGGATAATAGTCACCACTTCGTTTTCAGTTAGCATGACATCGACATTGATATTTTTTGAAGGATCAATATAATCACTTAAAATCTGTTCCCCTTTAATATGTTCTTCATAAAAAGGAAGAGATCCTAAAAACAAAGAATTAAAAACAGAAACGAGCCAAATAATTTTAAGAATCGAATTAGTTACCCCTTTTCTTTCTGTAATTTTTACCACCGGCTTTGCAATTAAAATGTCTGCTATGTTTCCTTCATGAATCATTCCTTATATAATTCGACTCCATTGGTCATCGGTTAAGG
>DATMYS010000569.1:0-4077 GCA_035560835.1 Methanosarcina sp. | reverse complement strand
GAATTGTACAGAGAACTAAAAAGCACCTAACATAAAAATAATAAAATCGTAAATAAAGCCAAAAAGTAAAATCAGGCAATAAAGGCAAAATACAATGCGAAACCGTGGACTGCAGCCTGTTTGGGTAGAAAAAAGGCCGAGTCCGAATAGAGCAGGGAATTCCTAATAAAATGGAAAATTCCTAATAAAATGAAACATTTCGAATAAAGCGGAAAAGACCGACTAAAGTTAAAATCACTAACTAGAAGGGGTATGCAGGAATATGGAAGTAAAACTTGAACAGCGTTTAACTGAGCTCAGGGCAGAATACGAATCAGGGCAGAAAATCCTCAAAGACATCGAGTTAAAGCTTGAAGAGCTTGAAGACCGGAAAAAGAGCCTGAATGAGACTCTCCTTCGCATTAGCGGGGCAATCGAATTACTCGAAGAGGTACTGGAAGGAAAAGAAGGCGCAGAGAAGCCAGAAACCAGGAAAGGGCCAAGAATTATCACAGGAAACGTAGAAGTTCCGAATGTTGTAAGACAGCCCCTTGAAAAAGCTATTAAAGCTCTGGAAGAAGCCGGGCTTACCGCAGGAAAGATCGTCGAGCAAAAGGGAGTTCTCCCCGTAGGAGTTATGGCAGGGGAGATCCTCAGGCAGGAACCGAAGCCAGGCACGAAATCCCCGGCCGGATCAGCCGTAAAGCTCGTAGTTGCGATAAAAGGCAAGCTTTTGCCAGCTAATAAATTCTCGCTGTGCGACTCCTTTTCCGACCGTACCTGAGCAAGGATAAGGAGGGTTTAAAACGGAGGCTTATTCTTCCAGAATAAACATTTCCCTGAACGAACTCAGGGAACACTGCAGGGCAGCAATTTCAGCCTTTACTGCGCTTGAAAATTCAGGGATTCAGGTATCCCAGAGACTCTGCATAGGAAAATTCTTACACGAGTGCCAGGAAGCTTCAATGGTCTTATGGCACAACAATGATCGAAAACTCGGAAAACACCTCAGATCCGTGCTTTCAGTCTCTAACAATTCCCCTTTTTCTCCAGCAGCTTTTTCCGGGCTCAGAACTGTGATTAAAGGAATAGAGAAAGAAAAAACGACAGGAATAGAAAAAAATAAAGGAATAGAGAATACTGACAGAACAAAAAAAACTGGAGAAACAGAAAAAGCTGGGGAAATAGAGAATAACGCGGAAATGAAAAAAGCTGGAGAAGCGGAAAATACTCGAGAAATAGAAAAAACTTTCAGGAACAAAAGAAATCAAGGTACATTGAAAGAAGATATCGGTCAAGGGGAATCAGACGACTTTTTCTATAATATAGAAGCAAAAAAAATTATGTTTCATGGGAAAAATTATGAAATCCTGCCTCTTTTCCTGGCTGTAAGAGACCTTTATGCTTCCCTGCCGTTTTTTGAAGAACTTCAGGTCTGTGCTGAGCGACTTGAGAAGGATCCACAGGACGCTACAGCCCTTTTTCAAAAGGCTGTGCTCATGTATAAGGCCAGGCGGTTTGAAACTGCCCTGCAGCTTACGGCAAAAGTTGTGAAAATTATTCCTGACGATCACAGGGTCTGGTATAACAGAGGCGTCATTCTCTCAGAGCTGGGCCGGCTTGAAGAAGCGCTTGCAGCTTATGACAGGACAATTGAGCTTGAACCGGCTTTTGAAATTGCCTGGGATAACAAGGGAGTCGTTCTTGCAAGGCTTGGTAGATTTGAAGAAGCCCTTCAGACCTACGAAGAAATCCTTCAGAGATATCCCGAATATGCTGAAGCCTGGGCAGGAAAAGGTTCCATACTTTCGGCCCTCGGCAGAGAAGAAGAAGCTCTTGAAGCTTACAGTTGCGCCATTCGGATCAGGCCTGATTACCTTGAGGCCCTTACCTCTACCGGAAGCCTGCTTTCCAGCTTGGGCAGGTGCGAAGAAGCCCTGAAGATTTACGATAAGACGCTTCAGCTCGCCCCTGCAGAGCCCCGCTTATGGGCAGCCAGGGGTTTTGTTCTTTCGGAAATGGATAAACAGGAGGAAGCACTGGAAAATTGCAATCGGGCACTGGAATTGCGACCTGGCTTCGTTCCTGCGCTTGAAACAAAGGTAAAAATCCTATCGGAAATCCGTAAACAGAAGGCTAGATCCTCTCAATAACTTCTTTTTTATATTTTTTCTCCAGCATTCTCTTTTATACTTTTCCCCAGCAGTTATTTTTTATTTTTCCCGCCAGTTCGTTTGTTTTTTAGTGTTTTAACCTCTTTTAAGTCCTTTTTGTGATTCATTTACTTTCCTGGTCGGTTTTGAGCTTAAAAATAGATTGTACTCCTCTTATCATGAGCTTAAGAATCGACTGTACTCCTTCTGTTACAGGACAGTTTTTTATATTATGGAAAATTCGAATCAGAAAAAGTATATCTCATTGAAAACAAAAAGTGCAAAATACCAGTTTTAGCTCTGGTTCCATGCGTTAGATGCAAAAACAGCCAGGTGTGGTAAAAACCCTAAAGGGGTCCGGAATGAGCTTTCACTGGAAAAGCGAGGATTCCGATATGATAGAAGAAAATGTGAGTGAAAAAATGGATAAGGCGAAGCAAAAGGAGTCGCAAGCGGCAGAAAAAACCGAAGAACCAGAGGATCTAAGGCAGCTCCTTATCAAAGCTTGCGAGACTGGCAATTACGAAGACAAACTCAGGCTGTATGACAAAGCCTTAACTCTGGACCCTTTATATCTCGATGCCTGGATCCAGAAAGGTTTCGCCCTGGACAGGATGGGAAAATCAAAGGAAGCTATTTCCTGCTATGACAGGGCTCTTGAACTTGATCCTGAAAATCTGGGGATCAGATGCCTCAAGGGCTTTGCCTTCAATAATTTAAGGGAATTTGAAAAATCGATTGAGTCTTATGATGAAGTCCTGAAAGTAAATCCTGACGATGTATTCTCGTTATATCAGAAAGGTTTAGCTCTGGAAAGCCTTGGAAAATATGGGGAAGCTATGCAGTGTTATGACAAAGCGCTTGATATCGATCCGACTGATGTTCTTATTAGAGAAAAGAAATTGAGGCTTCTGGAAGTTATTTATAAAAAAGGAACTTTAACTGACTCTCCAGACAGCGATTTCAACTGAACTAAAAATCTTAAAAATCTGAAAAGGAAGTATAGTCAAAAAATGGAAATCCTGAGAAGGAAGTGCAGGGCTGGAAAACGGCCTTTAATTTCTGTTCTCTTTGCTAACTTCTTCTTTCCTGATCTCTTCAACGATTTCCATCAGTTTTTCCTTGATTTTTACAATTGCGTCCACAGCTTCGCCGCCTACCTCAATAGGAGCCCGTTTCTCCAGGTCAGCCTGCATTAATTTGAGGTCGAAGGGTATCTCTCCAAGAACCTGGATACCCAGCTCTTCAAGCCTATCATTAACTTTTCCCGAGCCTCCTTTATTAATTACGGCAGCAAGGTGTTTTATCCCTATTTCAGAAGATAGCTTTTTTATTCTCTCAGCCGTTTCAAGTGATCTTGCTCCTGGCTCGACTACCACGATCATGAGGTCCATTCCTCTTGTAGTGCCCCTTCCGAGATGTTCGATACCTGCTTCCATATCAAGGATCACCGCACTCTTTTCCCTGAGCATAAGGTGCCTGAGAAGAGCTCTCAGGAAAGCCGAGGCCGGACACATGCACCCGCTTCCACCGCGGTCTACAGTGCCCATGACAAGCATTCTGACTCCATCGGGCCCTATAACTCCATATTTGCTCGCAATATCATCGACTTTAGGGTTGTAAATGAAAGCTCCGCCTTCGGCACCTGCCCTTTCCTGAATGAGGTCTTTGAAATCTGTCAGGGGCTTAGGGGGATTTTCAACCCCAAGCGAAGATGCCAGGTTCATATCCGGGTCTGCATCTATTGCCAGTACTTCGTATCCGTCCCTTGCAAGCAGCCTGGCCAGAGTGCCTGAGAGAGTTGTTTTTCCAACGCCGCCTTTTCCGGTAATTGCTATTTTTATGAGGATTCCCCCTGAGCATTAGTCTAGATTAACTATTTTAGATCATCTATTAATTCAGATTAATTATATTGATTATCTAAGCAGGAATATAGTCATCAAGC
>DATMYS010000568.1:0-8333 GCA_035560835.1 Methanosarcina sp. | reverse complement strand
ATTCTATTTTATAACTGAGGTTTTCTAGTGATTCGATTTCAAAAATATGCTCACAAACCCAAATTTTCTAATGTATCCATTGGCTGGCTAGTTCTTATTTCCATAATCGATTCGTTTTGAAAATCGATACACTAGTATCCTCAAATAAACCTGTAATGTTATTGAACAGAAAGTTTATTATCTGCTACTCACAAGATCTCAAAGATTTCACAAGGACAGTGGCTGAAAAAACACTACTGCCGCTTTACAAATAGGTTCTTTGCCACTAGTTTTCAGTAAGAATTATCGAAAAAAATCGTGTTTTTTGAAGTTGAATTATAAATTTCCTCATGCTGTTTTCAAAGAGTTAGAATAAGGATAATAAAAAGTGCAAGAATAAAAAGGGCTATCCAATCATTTCTCTGCATGGAAAGCTCATATATCGAGGTTCGCCTGCTGCCCTGATAACCTCTACTCTCCATTGCAAGAGCAAGTTCTTCAGCATCCCTGATCACACCTCTTAGCAAAGGAATTGCAAGGGCAGGAATCGAACGGAGAGGATTTTTTACGAAATCCATTCCTCTTGCGGCCTGAGCAGCTTTTGTACGCTCTACTCTCTCGAACAGAAGAGGAAGAAACGCTATAGAGATATTCATCATCGTAGCAAGCTCAAAAGAGCTGACTCCCAGCCAGCGCAGCGGTAAAGGCCTTAGCATTCTTTCTATGCCGCAGGTAATTGCAGAAGGATCGGTACTGGCTGTAAGGAGGGCTGCAAAAAGCAAAAGGAGTATAAATCGGGCAGCAAGTTTGAGCCCTTTTTGTAGCCCTTCCAGACTCGGCTGCAGAATCCAGTAAGAGGCAAGGGATCTTCCATCGGTAAAAAATAACTGCATGAGAAAGATAAAAAAGATAAACAGCATCATAGGCCTTAATGCTCTGAAAAGTACCTTCATTGGCAGTCCTGAGAGTAAAGCGAGGGCAAAGAAAAACGCGAAAAGAGTCACTATTCCTGCAAAACTCTCGATCCTGAACGTCAAAACTCCGAGCAGCATCACGGCTGCAATTTTCGTCCTGGGGTCAAGCCTGTGGAGAAGGGAAACCCCGGGCACATAACTGAACACAGGTTCTTGCATATTCTCTCGCGTTTGTCCTTGGAAAGTGTCTTTCAGGAATTTTTCAGGAGCTTCCTGTTTTAGTTCCCTTCCGTTTTAATTCTCATTATTTTTCTTTTCCAAGAGTCGATTTTAGTTTCAGAATCTCTTCAAGAGCGTCTTCAACCGTGAAGACTGCAAGGTTTACTGGCAATCCTCTTGCTCTGAGTTCTTTCATCATGGAAGATATAGGTGGAAGAGGCTCGCATCCTTTTTCTAGGTAGCTTTCCCGGCTCCCCTGAAAAACTATTCTTCCCTCCCCTATGAGCACTATTCTTTCCAGCAAGGGGAAGAACCCTCTAAGATTATGGGTTACCGTTATGACCGCAGTCCCCTTCTCTTTTATTCTTTTAAGTGTCTCAAGAATTTCCGTTCTCCCAACAGGATCAAGCCCTGTTATGGGCTCGTCCAGTACAAGATAATCCGGCCTGAGGGCAAGGGCGCTTGCAAGGGCAACTCTTTGCATTTCTCCTCCACTCAGGCTAAAAGGGTCTCGAGAAAGTGTGGCCTGGTCAAGAGAGACTGCTTCAATTCCCTCATATATCCTTTCCTGAATTTCTTTTTTTGAGTAACCGAAGTTCCGGGGTCCGAAAGCTATTTCTTCATATACGGTCTTACAAAATAGCTGGTCAGCAGCCTGTTGAAAAACCATTCCTATCCTGCGTTTTGCTTTCCTTGAGGAAGGATCAAGCCCATCTACGCGAACGGTTCCAGTTTCTGGCTTTAAAATTCCGTTGAAAAGTTTGGTTAGAGTAGATTTTCCTGCACCTTTCTCTCCCAGTATTCCCACGAACTCTCCTTTTTCTATCCGCAGGTTGATATTCCTCAAAGCAGGGGTTTCTAGAGGGGTCTTTCTGGAATAGGAAAAATTTACGTTTTCAAGAATAATCGCCATATTTCCTCTGCAAAGCTCTGGGGGGAAGAGGTTTTTTCCCAGGGAATTACTATTCCGTGCGTTTTCAAGTTCTCGGCCAACTCAATCAGGGAAGGAAGGGCAAGCCCAAGGGTCTGGAGGGAAACATCGGAAAAAATGCTTTCCGGCTCGCCTTCAAGCATTATTTTCCCTTTTTCCATGACAATGATTCTGTCTGCGTCATGAAGTTCTTCGAGATTGTGAGTGATATATACAATAGTTTTTCCTTTCCTGTGCAGTTTTTTTATGGATTCCAGGACAGCAATTCCGGATTCAGGGTCAAGCATGGAAGTTACCTCATCAAAGATAAGGCATTCAGGCCTCATTGCAAGAATTCCTGCAAGGGCTACACACTGTCCCTGTCCTCCACTAAGAGTTTTCGGAGAACGGTGCCTGTATTTCCCAAGTCCGGTCTCTGCAAGCGCCATATCAACGCATTTTCTGATTTCCACGGGAGGAAGGCAAAGATTCTCTGGGCCGAAAGCCAGATCTTCTTCGACTGTCCTGCCCACAAATTGAGTTTCAGGGTTCTGGAACACGACACCTATCAGCTTTCGGATTCCTGGAAGTTTTGAAGGATCACGGGTGTCCATTCCCCTTACCATTACCCTGCCAGCCTGGGGTTTCAGGAGTCCGCTGAGTTGAAGGGCAAGTGTGGACTTTCCGCTGCCATTTTTTCCTATTACCCCTATGAATTCCCCTTTTTTTATAATCAGGTTTATATTATCGAGCGCAGGGGTACCATCAGGATAGCTATAAATCACTTTTTCAAGCCTGATCATATTTACTCTAAATTTTAGTTACTCATTTTAAATTTATTTGTAGATTTTCTTGAGAACTTGAGTTTCGTCTTTATTTTCTGCTTATCCAAGGAAATTAAAAGCAAGTAGCTTTAGAGCTTGTAAGTTGAAGCAATATATGCGGCAACTCCAGTTTTTATGATTTCTCCAGGCAGGAAAGGAACGACACCAAGAGTAAGGGCGGCTCCAGGCCCGATCTCAGCTACATACATCAATTGAATAAACCCGCAAGCATAGAGAATCAGAACTCCTGCACTCATGTTGAGGGCATTGATAAAAAGACCGGATTTGTCAGCGTTTTCAGCCTTCTCGGAAAGCTTTCCTATAACATAAGCCGCCAGAATGAAGCCAGTTATGTACCCGCCTGTGGGCCCTAGGAGCACTCCCATTCCAGAACTACCCCCTGCAAACACAGGAAGTCCTGCTATGCCTAGAAGGATATACACTATCATGCTCAAGCCTCCCCATTTGCTTTTTAACATACTTCCTGCAAGCAGAACAAAGAAAACCTGCAGTGTAACAGGGACAGGGGAGAAAGGTATAGGAACCTGTATATAGGCCCCTGCAGCAGTCAGAGCCGCAAAAAGAGATGCGAAAACCATCATCCTTAGTTCAGGATTCCGGTTGGAATAGAGATCGTTGTTTTTTATATGCACACTTTTTCCTCGTATCAATTTTACTCCATCTGTTTCATTTTTTTCGATTTCTTCAAGCCTGTCAAAGCTTTTATGCCACTAAATTGGCAGGCAAGATAATCCGGCACAACGTGAAGGCTATAGAAGATGTAGAGGCTGGAGCCAGCAGTAATCTTGTCAGCTTTATAGTGATAACTTCATAACGGTTAATTCCAATCCTGAAAGATATAAAACAATAGAAAACCTGGGATATTGTTAACCTCTGTGAGGTCAAAGGTTTACATTGGATTTAAAACTTTCCTGAAATCCCAGTTGTTGTTTACCATGCGTACATTTCTCCCTTCTTAAGCGATAATTTGATATACATCTTATACCGGTATTATGGATCACCTGAAATGCAAATTCAGCAGGTAGTTGAAAAATTGTGTTTCTCGGAAAGCCTTCTATGGGCGCGTGGCCTAGCCAGGATATGGCGGCAGCCTCCTAAGCTGTAAATCGGGGGTTCAAATCCCTTCGCGCCCGCTAATTTCCTTTAACCTGTTTTTCTCAGTTATTTAAAGGAATAAAAGTCTATTTTCGAACTCTGGGGCTTTCTGGATGTTCGGCCTTCTCCATATAACCGAATCTTCATGAATTACTATTTGTATAAATATTCGTCTAAACAATAGAAAATTTCTTATCTGGAAAGTAGTTATTCCATAACGGTACATAGTAAAGTATTATTTATCATATCCCAGTGCATTCTATTTTATTAGAAACAAAATGCTAACCCAGAGGAAACACTAATTGATCAGGAAAGCCAGAGTAGATGACGTAATTGTAATGAAACAAATCATCAACACTTATTCGAAGGAAGAACTAATGCTCGCCCGTTCGCTAAGTGAGATGTACGAGAATATTAGGGATTATTACGTCTGCGAGATTGATGGAGAAGTTGTGGGCTGCTGTGCCCTGCATGTAGTGTGGGAAGACCTTGCAGAGATACTTGCCCTTGCTGTGAACCCAGTCTGTGCAAGGAAGGGAATAGGTACAAAGCTTGTCTCAGCCTGCCTTGGGGATGCTGAAAACCTTGGTATGAAAGAAGTTTTTGCACTTACTTACGTTCCTGGCTTTTTCGAGACCCTCGGCTTTAAGATTGTGGACAAGAACAGCCTTCCCAGAAAAATCTGGTCCGGCTGTTTGAGATGCCCTAAGTTTCCGGATTGTAACGAAGTTGCTGTTCTGAAGTCGATTAATTCCTGAATCGTTTCTGAAATCTTTCTCAGAAATCCCCTTTTCTATTTTTTCGAATTTCAGACCTAAAATTCGAAATTACCGGGTTTCGATTTACAGCATTTAAAATAAATATAAATAGCCAAAGATCAAAAATTATTTATTCAGGCGGTTATGTTTTTAGGCTATCCTAATTATTGGTCTGGAGTCAGGCATATGCTGGCGGGATGATGTGATGCATATAGATCGATTTGAAGAATATCTTGAAACTATTCTCTACCTCATTAGAAAGAATCAGAGCCCTGCAAAGACCAAACAGATCTCTGAAGAACTCAACGTATCTCCTCCGAGCGTGACGGAAATGATAAAAAAGTTATGTTCTTCAGGACTTGTAGAGTATACACCATATCAGGGAGTTGAATTGACAGAAAAAGGAACTGACCAGGCTATCAGGATCAAAAGGAAACACCAGGTACTTGAAACTTTCCTGGTTGATGTCCTTGATTTCGATAGGAAGGAAGCCCATAAAGAAGCTTGCGAACTTGAGCATGCAGTCTCGGATGCTGTACTTGAAAAGATCTACGAATTTCTGGGAAGCCCCGAGTATTGCCCTGACGGGAATCCTATCAATATTGATAAAAATAATATCAGGCAAGAGGAAAGTTTTGTCCCGCTTGATGAAATGGAAGAAGGAAGTTCAGGCAAAATTGCTCGGGTGACCCTTCCAAGAGAGACGAAAGAGCGCCTGACTTCTCTCGGCATTCTTACGGGGGAAGATATTGAAATCAGACGAAAGCAGAAACAGGGCTGTATCTCGGTTATAGCAGTCGGATCAGAAATTGCCCTCGGAAGGGACATTGCAAAGAAGATTTTCATAGCTCCAAAAAGCAAAAACGTGTAAAAGCACAGAGAAGGCATACAACTGGCATGGAGTAAAACAACCGGAGATGTGATAGGAATTTCCAGCTCATGCTGCACTTCCGAAAGCGGAAGTAAGAGCAAAAGTCCTTATGATCTGACAATAGCTTTCATAGGCAACCCAAGCGTTGGAAAAAGCGTCTTCTTCAGTAGATTGACCGGGGTAGGTGTCGAGGTCTCAAATTATCCTGGCACGACAGTTGCTCTTAAAAAGGGAATTGTAAAGGCTCGAGGAAAAACTGTTGAAATAGTTGATTTGCCAGGCATATATTCCCTTGGGATCACAAACGAAGACGAGAAAGTAACCAAGAGATTTCTGATTGAGGATCAACCGGATATAATCATCAATGTCGTTGATGCGAGTAGGCTTGAAAGAAATCTGTATCTGACCCTACAGCTTCTGGGACTCGATATCCCTATGGTTATTGCGTTAAATCAGGTGGATCTGGCTGCAGATCTCGGGTTTCTTGTTGATGCGGACGGACTCTCCGAACTGCTTGGCCTGCCTGTAGTGCCAACGGTTGCGACCTGGGGAGTAGGGCTCGATGAGGTAATGCTTGTAGCCCTTGCCGAACAGAATAAAACTCAGGAGCACCACCAGGTAAGATATAGCCAGTGGATCCAACAGGCTCTTTCCAGCCTTGACTATGCTTTTCCCAATATACCTCCAAGTGTAAAAATTGCAGCTCTGTTAAACGATGCCGAGTTTGTAGAACTCTACTGCATGCCGCCTGAGGCCAATACCCTGCTCTCTTCTGCCAGGCGGTTAAGACAGAATCTGGAGATGGAACAGGGGATCTCAGTACCTGATACGGTTGCAAGAGATCTCTATGGGGAAGCCGGATATATTGTGGACAGCGTGATTTCGAGGTTTGAGCCTAAAAAAAATGTAAAGGAAAGAATAGATGCCATCCTTACTTCCCCTAATTTCGGAATTGCAGTGCTCATATCTGCTCTGCTCGTTACTTTCCTTCTTGTTTTCCGGGTAGGAGGCTTCCTTGAGACCTGGATTGTGAATGAAATCTTTGAGCCTCATGTGATCCTTCCTGCGGAAACCGCAACTTCGGGCATGCCGCCTATTCTGAGAAACCTGATTATCTATTCTCTTCGGGGAGTAGAGGCAGGATTTGCAATTGCAATTCCGTATATTGCAGTCTTTTATGCCATTCTTTCAATATTCGAGGATTCGGGTTATCTTACCAGGGCAGCTTTTCTGCTGGATAATCTTACACATAAGCTTGGGCTTCACGGAAGAGCCGTGATACCTCTAGTTCTTGGCTTTGGTTGCAACGTCCCCGCAATTATGGCAGTGCATTCCCTTGGCACGCGGCGGGAAAAGAGGATAGCTTCCCTCCTTATATCTTTAATTCCCTGTTCTGCCAGAACCGTCATTATCCTGGGACTTGTTGGAACCTTCGTAGGTTTCTGGCCTGCAGTTTCAATCTATATTATGGAGATTATCATTATTGCTGGTATGGGCTTGATTCTGGGAAAGAGTCTGCCAGGTCAGAGAAGCGGCTTTATCATGGAAATGACACCTCTCAGAAAGCCGGAATTGAAATCCACCCTCAAAAAAACCTGGATGAAAAGTAGGGAGTTTTTGTATATTGCTTTTCCGCTTCTACTTGCTGGAAGTGCTTTTTTGGGGATTGCCGATGCTCTGGGCCTTCTTTCAGTCTTCCAAAATTTTGTAGAGCCAATATCAGTGGGCCTGCTGGGCCTTCCAGCATTTGCGGCAACTGCCCTGGTTTTTGGGATTCTCCGAAAGGAAATGGCGCTTCAGATTCTTGCCGTGCTTGCAGGTACAGCCAATTTTGCAACTGTAATGACACCTGTCCAAATGTACCAGTTTGCTGTAATTACAACCATCTATATGCCGTGTGTAGCAACGATTGCAGTACTGAAGCACGAACTTGGAACAAAGGATACGGCTTTGATAGTTATTTTTACCATACTGCTGGCTCTTGGAATGGGTATCCTGATTCGGATTTTCGGGCCTTCTTTTATTTGACCACTTTCCCCCGTTTTTAATTATGTTGTAGATTTTCTTGCCCTGACTTGCTTCAAAAGTAACTATATTTCTCTCAGTCTACGTGATTCATTTTACGAAAGGCAAGTTCCTCTATGTTGGGCGCAACATTTATATATTGATAAGCTTGTTTTAATTTTTTCAAAATATTCTGTATTTACCGCAAACTATTAATAGTTGGTACATAGTGTTATTCCCGATGACCCGAATTACCACTCACCTACACAAAAACGTGTTGAGTGTTATTATGGATATAATTGAAATGGATAATTTCCGCGAGCCTGAACTTGACGAGGTTCAATTTTTCCTGGAAAGCACTGGAACTCACGGTTCCGTTGTTAATGAAACTGCTGCGGAAATGGACTGTACCTCCTCCAAAATCCAATCAAGGAAGAGTGTACTGGTCGATTTTGAGAGCTCCTTTTCATCCATGAACTAACACTTCCCCTAAAAATTCCATCCATTATTGAAATCCAACCCTTTAACTCCTTGTATTTTAAAGTTAAGCTTGGGTTTCATTACTCTATTTTGTAGTATTTTGAGCCTTTTAATCTCTGGGTTTCCCTGTGAATTTACCGGGGATTTGAATATTATTCTCGCTCGATTTTCTCAGGGATGAAAGATTTGCACGGATATCTCCTATTTATTGTTTTTTATCACAGATATATCGAAAAATATTTATCTAAATTTTTATTC
>DATMYS010000567.1:0-2762 GCA_035560835.1 Methanosarcina sp. | reverse complement strand
ATATTAATTATCTTATGATAACTTAGAAAAGTACTAATAATTTAAAGAAGCTTAAAAAAAAGGTGCTTTAAATATGCCTTTTCATGTAATGCTTATCCCGACCCTTGGCTGTCCTGCTAACTGCAGCTACTGCTGGAGTTCCGAAGAAAAATCCCCGATAATGAGCATTGAAACTATAAAAGAAGTGGTTGAGTGGCTTAAAACTTTTAGGGGAGATTCGGTTACTTTCACTTTTCATGGTGGAGAACCGCTCCTGGCAGGGGCGGAATTTTATCGGGAAGCACTGCCGCGTCTGGTAGAGGGGTTGAGCCCCAGGAGAATCGCGTTTGCGATACAGACAAACCTCTGGAAAATGACCCCTGAGATAGCCGAAATTTTTGCGGAATACGGGGTTCCGATAGGCTCCAGTCTGGACGGCCCAAAGGAACTTAATGACCTGCAGAGGGGAAAAGGGTACTATGACAAAACCATGAGAGGCTATGAAATTGCCAGGGAGCACGGGCTTAATGTAAGGTTCATTACCACTTTCACTTCGCATTCCGTAAAATTAAAAGAAGAGATTTTCAATTTTTATCTTGAAAAAGGATTTACACTTAAGCTTCACCCCTGCCTGCCTTCTTTAAAAGGTGACAATCCTGAGAAATGGACGCTTGCTCCTGAGGAGTACGGAGAACTCCTAATCTATCTTCTGGACAAGTATCTGGAAAACCTGGGCCGGATTGAGGTTATGAACATTGACCACCTGTGCAAATGTGTCTTCACAGGCAGAGGCACGGTTTGTACCTATGTTGACTGTATGGGAGATACCTTTGCAGTCGGCCCTGAAGGAAACATATACCCCTGCTATCGCTTTGTCGGGATGCCCGAATATGTTATGGGCAATGTTTATGACCGCCCGAGCATGGCAGACCTTGCTCAATCCGAAGCCTGGAAGCAGATGCACCAGTTTAAAGAATATGTGGATACTGCATGCGGAAAATGTGCCCATATAAAATATTGCAGAGGCGGGTGCCCGTACAATGCAATAGTTCCCACGGATGGCAAGATAAAGGGTGTAGATCCTCACTGCTTAGCCTACAAGATGATTTTTGATGAAATAAACAAGCGTGTCAACGAGGAAATGTTCGGGGGTTCAGGTATGGATAATATGTTTTCTCCCGGCAGCATGAAACCTTCAAAACCCGGAATAATGTCCCTCATGCTTAAGAAACTCTGAAACAAGCTCTAAATGTATGGAATTTATGAACTTGTATGAAATTCATGAAGTAATTACACTTTTGAAATAACAAGGATTTTAGCGGTGTTATTAGTGAAAAAAAATTTGAAAATTGTAGCAATGCTTCTTGCTATTGCTATTGTTGTCTGTGCAGCCGGCTGTGCTGAAAAGACAACAAATCAAGGAAATGAAACTTCAGAAAATGAGACTTCAGGAAACGAAACTCCAGATGTTTCAAACCAGACCACTCCAGCGGTATCAGAAACATCTTCACCTGCTGACGCATCAAACGTAACTGAAAAAGCTAACGAAACCGTGGCAGAAGGCAGTAATGTTGAAAAAACTGAAAACGTAACAGAGCCTGTAATCATGAAATCAACTTACGTAGCTCCGCATGAGCCCAGTTCGGAAGCAAACCAGATAACTTATACCGTATATAACAACAGTGAAAATAATACACCAGATATTTCAAATCAGGGTACTCTGAAGATTATATCAAGTGGAACAAATACAACTCAGGAAAACACGACAACGACTAGTGACCCCCTGCGAAAACAGAAGATAGCTCAGAATCACACATCCACTAATGGAACTATAAGTGTCTAAACTACAAGCGACAATACTAAAGCATTCGCGAATGTCAACAAAAAAAATTGACCTATGATTTGATCTTATTTTCTTTTTATTTCTCTGTTTGTTATTTGTTAAGAAAATCCAGTTATAAATTCTCTATGAATTAAAAATAAAGAATATCCATTCTTAGGAATCGGCCTTGTTTTTAAAATAATTTATATATATCCACTTTCTAAACTAAGCATATGGAAGAGGGCAAAATGAAGAATACAATCACGAGAAGTTTTGAGCTTCAGGACTACAGGATAGAAGGAACCGAACTTTCCGGTTTCTGGGCAGATTTAACGAGCAAAGAAGAATTGATAGTTGAGGTAAATTACATCCCTGAAAAGAAAAAAGTCTTCAGTCCTGCAGAAATCGAAAAGCTTGCGCTGGAAATCCATAATAAATGCGGCAGCTTTGAGGCTCAGCTTCCTGAAAATATAAAATGCGAAGTTACCTTCAAGAATTTCGGAGAAAAGACTTACAAAACCGGCCAAACTGATTTAGAACTGGAGCCCAGGGAGCTGGAAGAACTTCAGGTTGCTTACCGTTTTTATGTTGAGTATTATGTTTGATTCGTAACGTTTAATTCGGTAGTTTGGAATCCAGACTTAAGGAAGAGTTAGTCGATGAACGGATAAATCAGAAAGTTCAGATTAGTGAGCGTGTTTTGGAATCGAAGCACTAAAAACCGTAAGCGTAAGATTCCTTATACAGTTTTCCCAAATTTTAGATTAAACGGTACTATGAACCTAACGAATATTCCAGTTTAAAAACTTATAAGTATGGGTGTCAATTCATGGGCGTGAATTAACATGAAGAAGAAACTTTCTCAATTATTGCTTATCGCTTTCTTTGCAATTTTTTTCGTTCCAATGATATTATTATCGAGAGAACTTGATTTTGGAATTATTTTAATGACAACTTTTAT
>DATMYS010000566.1:0-2776 GCA_035560835.1 Methanosarcina sp. | reverse complement strand
CACGGGAAGAAATAGAAAAAGATATAAAACCACAGTTTAAACAATTTCTGCTATCTTTGCTATCTTTCTCGCTGACACTTTTAACGTTTTTCTCGCCCTTGACTCGGTAAACCCAGCTTCTATTGCCATTTTCAAGGCAGTTTAATCGGTTATAAGATCTTCAGGGGTATTTGTGTCGATATTTACCAGAACAGGATTGAGAGGATGAACCGCTTCTTTACATCGAACTTTGGATTTTGCCTTTTTTACTTTCGTTTGTGCAGAAACACTGTCAGCAGGCAGATAACTGTGCAAACCACTTCAAAGCCTGGTGTATTCGGGCTTTCTTTCTGTTCAGTTTCCTGTTCTTCGTTCACTGTATTATTGTCAATTATTCCAGTCTCTGATCCCTGTATTTTTGTTACAGTTTCTTCAGAGGCATTTTTTGCCTTGCCTGTTGTGGCACTGGCATTGAAGTTTGCACCCGGTATTATTGCTTCTGATTCTTTACCTAAAAGGATTTTTTCCATGCCAGGTTTCATATTGCCATCTTTGTCCCATATACCCCAGTGAACGCCCTGTGGGCCTTCGTTAGTAGCTTTCCACGATTCATCAAAAGCTTCAAAGTAGAAGTTAGGACTTACGCACTTATACTGCAAAATCAAGTATAGTAAACGTTGTAGTTAAAATATTAATTTTAGAAAGTTATGGGTTTATTGCTATTGTTTTGATGCTTCAAGTGTGTAAGTCCTATATTCAATTGTCCAGGCAACAGAATTTGTCTGGTTTTAAAGTTTTCTTGCCTTCATAGAAGACTATTTCAAAGAATTTATTTTCTTAAGTTTCTTCAGCGTCTTCAACCGGGCCCATTAATCTGGCCAGCCATTTTGTTTCCTCAAAGCTTTCAAGTATAATCTTCAAAACTATTGTAAGCGGTATCGAAAGTAGCACACCTCCGAGTCCAAATACAAAATTCCAGTAGAGAAGAGCAAGAAACAGGAAAGCAGGAGATAGTTGCAAGCCTCTTCCCATAAGTGATGGGAAAAGAACATTTTCTGTAAGCGCGTCAACAGCAACAATAATTAGAATGACTGCGAGAGCACCTAAAGGCCCATACTTGAAAAGCGCAAGCATTATGGGAGGAACAGAAGCAATAACCAGACCAATATAGGGAATATAACTTAACAGAAATATGAGGACTCCCCAGAGAATAGCAAAGTCGATGCCTCCGATAAAGAGAAGAAGAGCGATTGCAGTACCAGTTATAAGATTGATCTCTGCTCTTATGACAATGAATTTTACCAGCTTACTGCTAAACTCACTCATCCTCAAGCGGAGTTCGGACTGCTTTCCAATTTCTGAGTCTACTTTTTCAGGGTCATTGGCGGCATCTATTAGCAAAAATGCTGCTGTAACAATAATAATTCCAGCTGTTGTCCCGGCGTTCACAATCCCATTAACAATATTTGCCATGAGAGAAATTGTTATTGACACGATACTACGGAGAATCGACTGTACGGAGAATCCTTTATATGAAGGGACATACCTTGTAAGACTATTCATGAATTCGGTCAACTGAACTTGATAAATCGGAATCTGACTTCCAAACTGCATTGCTGCTTTAATAACTATTACCCCGAGAATCAGGATAATTAAAGTAAATAGTAAAACTACTAAAATAACACTCAGTACACCTGGAACTCCTTTTTGTTTTAGCCGGCGGACAAGCGGAGTAAAGATCAGTGCGGTAAACAAAGAGAAAAAGACGACTGTAAGTATTGATGCAATTTCCCGCATCCCGATTGTCAAGATAACGGCAGCAGTGCTGTAAAGTAAAATTTTAGCTGGTATTGAGTAATCATTTGAATTTATATTTTCAAACCCCCCAATTTTGCTTTCTCAGTCATCCATAGAAACTTGCACCCTGCTTTTTAACTCCTCTAGAAACAAGATCTGTCAAAGATACCTGCCTTAGCACAGCCACTTCTTCCGGACTTTTCTCAGGCTAGAACTCACTCTTCATGTGCCATTTGATCGAGAGCAGCTGTAATTGCCAGGATGAGTGCATTGTCCTGCCCAGGCTCGATTTCCACTCCATAGGTATCTCGAATGTGGAACCATTTTTTCGAGATTTCTGCAATTTGTTTCCCTTCAATATCAATCCGATACTCATGATCCAGAATATCACCCCGTACTTCCATTTCGGGTCCATCTGGAATTTCAACTTTCCACGTATCCCGCAAAATATTAATAAACGCTTTTTTAATTGTAGCCGCCAGACCGTCGTCTGCTCGCTTGATATCCATTGTATCCCTGAGCTTGAGTAGCCTCTCCTGGATTTTGTAAAGATCTCTTCCCTGTGCATCCTTTAAAATCAGGGTATTGCGGAGACGAAATGCCTTACCGTCAACATAAAATTCTTGTTTTCCTTCTTCATTCTCGATCCAGTAGTCATCTCCAATGGCAACAAGTTTTTCATGCAGCCTGTAGATGTGCTTTTTTTTGTCTTCGCGTCCTTCACTGCCGCCAAATAGTTTCATCATGAATCACTCTCCTAATCTATGCGTTCTCAATATCTTCTCTTGAAGAAGCAGTTTACAATCCTATCATAAACAAAGTAATATTTCGCCTTTCAGCAGATAAAATATAACAGGACTCCATTTGTATTCGGTTAAGGATTTTGAGCTGCTGATATCGATTTCGGCGGAAAAACTCAAACCCAAATGTTTAGTGTTTAAATTGAAATCGATATCACATTCCAGTTTTGCATTTGATGAATAATTTAACAAATTTTATG
>DATMYS010000565.1:0-11350 GCA_035560835.1 Methanosarcina sp. | reverse complement strand
GTTACGCAGAAAATTACACTTGAAATTGGATTTTCTTATTTTATAGCCCTATGTGCTATGTCTCTGGTTCATTTAGGGAGGTAAAGTGTAAATGTTTGCGCTCAAAACTATAGTATAGTTTTTACTCTTTTTGTTTTCATTCCCTTTCTTTGAGGGACTCAAGAGTCTTTTTGACTATTGCACGGTAGTAGCTGGTATCAGTCGAGTAGTGTTCTTTTGCAAGTTTTGAATTTTGATCTTCTTCTGCCTCAATTGCCCTTATCCTCTCAAGAGTCTGTTTCGCAGTATCAAGCACCCAGAGGTTCCGGGTAAGTTCATCTACCTGCTGGATGGATTCAGGACGGATAGAAGTAAGGACATTCCCATCATCTGTGGTGTAGGTACTGGTTTTGCCCACAACCGCTACAAAAGCCGGCAGTTCGCACTCGGCAAGGAATTGGGCTGCTTCGGGCTGGTACTGTCCGGCATAGACCAGGAAGGAACCTGTCGGGTCTGAAACCCTTCCCCTCCAGTATTCGGAATCAGTGCCGATATCTTCCTTTTCGATAAGTGTGCCAACAAGGAAGATGCGGTTTACTTTAGCTCCTGTAGGCGTCAGGACATACTGTGGAGCATATTGATCACTTTCGTCCCTTGATGTCAGGTTCGAATCTTTCAGTTCCTGAGCAAAAACCCTGCGGGCAGCTTCTCTGAAAAAGCTTGGCATTTACTGCACCTCCAGCTTGGCAAGTGTTTCATTAAGCGTAAGCATTTCATCAAGCATCTCTCTATCCAGAGAAGTCTTGGGAGTAATGGAATCCACAAGGATATAGCGATCAAACTTGTGCCCGGTTACAGTATAGTACCTGCCTACCAATTCATGTTTTAATTTATCCAGCACCACCCCGGGATCAAGAGCATCAGCAGCCATTGCAATTGCGATATCAAGAGAAAGTCCTGCAAGTTCCTCAGTAAGTTCTCTGTTAATCAGGACATCCTGAGTGGAAGTTCCGGAATCCAGAACCGCTTTTATCCTCAGGTCGTATTCCCCTTTTACTTTTCCGTGCTCCGGACAGGCACCCTTAACCAGAGCCCTTTTACACTCAGGGCAGCGTTTTATGAGGCCTGAACCGGTCTGGATGTCCACCATTGCTCCGAAATATGTGGAAGTTGAGGATCCGACTTTGATATCTTCGTCAAGTTTTTCTATGGAACTTGACCGATTAAGCTGGATCTGGATCTTGCCGCCCCATTCATTGACAACTACATTTTTCAACATGTAGCTCTTGCCCTCTTCCATGTCAGGAAGTTCGGCACTGGCCCAGTTAGTGAATTTAATAACCCCTGTCGGATCCCCAATAAGCCCTGCCTGCTCAATCGATTCATGAGAGTGTTCCCAGAGCTGAACCACTTTTCCTTTGACTGTAGCCCACTGGCCTCCAGCAAGGTCGGAGATATTCCTGAGTTCGGACTCTCTTGCAGCCGGTATGAAATCCCCGCCTCCAACTCCAATGGCCTCATCCAGTTTTTCTATAGAAGTATTCTTGTTAAGCTGAACCTGGAATCTGCCATTGTACTCTCCTACGACAACGCTCCTGAAGAGATAACTCTCTCCCTGTTTAAGCTCAGGCAATTCGGCATTTTTCCATTCGGTAAACTTTATGATTCCTGTTTCGTCCCCCAGTAACCCTACCTGGGAGATTGACTCATGAGTATTTTCCCAGAGCTGGACAACTTTTGCCTTAAGATTTGCCCACTGCCCATTTTCTGAAATATCCATAATCTTGGTAAGCTGTGGCTCAGCCTGCCTGACATAAAATTCATTCTTAGGAATAGAATATTTCTTCAAAAAGTAATTGGTCACGCTGCGCTGTGCTTCGTTTGAAGGAACTTTAAATTTCGTAATCAGTTCTTCAAGTCTGCTTTCAATATCCTCTACAGGTACATCGATGCCAAGCTTTAAAAATCGATCTCTAATAGATTCAGCTGTCTGTTTCATTCTTCTTACCTCAAGCCTCTTGTTTATCTTTATTGTATAGAGAGGCGTTTTAATCTACAACGCCACAGAATATAAAGTTAAGGAAAGCGGAGTGAAAGTATTTGTATCAAGGGTATCAAGGCCGTGACCAGTATAAGAGAAAGTTCTTCTTAAATACTGCGAAACCCTGAGGAATTGCCCCTGAGACTCCCTCTTATGAAAGGAATATTACTATTTTGAAGCTGTTTTTAAATTTCCAATGCATAATACCTGCTTCCTGCTTGAGTTCAATTTTGAAGCTACTTCAATATTTCATTCAAATTTTTTTAACAGATTATGTGCGCATACTATACTTAAACTTATTTACACAGAGATTCTATAGCATCGTTACAAAGAGCCAGTTCGGATTTTTGCAAAAAATTAAAAATACGTCCCCGCTTTTCTAAATAGTCATTCCAATAGGACCTTTTCGGAGGTTTATAGTCTTTAAAAAGTTTCGTTTTGTTTTTGGAGCTGAACCCCCAAAGGTCATCTCCATTAATATATTCCTTGTTAATATATTTTATTTAACCGTGGCTCTTCCGGAATAGATTAAGGATTTGCTTCGAACATCCACTATTTTTATAGATAAGAGGTCCCCCTTACTAAAGTAAGCTGTTCATTAGTGCCGTACTCTTTAGGGATCAAAGTAACTCTATCTCCACTTTTGAAGACTCCAAGCTCCGTGAAATTGAGATAATATTGATCATTTCCTTTCTGAAGTATAACCTTAGTTTCATTAAAAGATTTGAAATTAATTGTATCTCCCCCACGGTGCTCGATTACGAACTTGAGGACCGTTCCACTAGGGATTCCACTAGGGGTTTCATTTGAGATTTCATCTTGGGTTTCATCCGGAGTTTCACTCGAGTCCGCGTCCGGAGATACAACTGCAGACTCTGGGGTTTCGGCTCCGTTTACTGAAATCAAAATGACAAGATCCTGAAAATCAGCACCAGCGGTATCCAGGTTTGTATTACCCAGCTCAAAAAGATATATAGCTTCATTTTCCTTGAGCTTGATACTACCGTTCTCGATATAGTCGATTACAAAATCTTCAATTGAGTCTTGATCTTGAAATCCGGCGATATTAGGAACACGATCTCCATTCTTAAGAACCTTCAAATTGGACGGATGAGTCGAAGTGCTAACTGTAAGGATTTCATCCCGTTTATTATATTCCCAGGAGCAAGCCTCGATCATTACATTCGTATCTGCCTTAAAGGAAATTAGAGACTCACAGAAGCGAGGATTTTTTCCGTCATTGAGATTCCCTTCCGATGCCATTTGTGTAATTTCCCCAGGGATCGTCAGTATAGTTCCCTATCTTGAGGCGGCAAGTAATCGGAAATGGTACCGTTTCCCAATGTTCCTCCCAATAACCCTCCACCCAAGAATCATTCTTCCAAATGTCCCTCGTAAACGCAGAACCAAGTACAGTTGCATTGACCGTGAAGTTTTCCTTCGGTACTACCGTATTGTTGTTTTTCACATCGAAATCCACAGTAAAACTCGTCTGGATAATGTGGTTGGAAGACACATTATCGAAGTGGTAGCTGGGAACCGGCCATTTGGAACTTCCATCAACCAGCACATCAAGAACTTTATAGTTTTCATCAGGTATCATACTGAAGATCTTGTTGATACCGGCAGGCACATAGCTACTTCCTGCGGGAGAAATACTGCCCCCGAACCCTGAAAAAGCCTCAATTAAATAGTCACCTGACGTCGTTGGGTTCTGTGTTGATGTCGTTGAGTTCTGCGCTGACGTCGTCTCATTTTGCGAGAATTATGGGCTTCGATGTAGAGATTTGCCCTTGATGCACTTTCCGGGATATTGGGATACACCAGTGATGCAGCAAGTATGATGATCACTACAACCATCAATATTTGCCCGTATATTTCTGAAACTGCCTGGCATTTCTCACCAGGCGTCCTGGACTTTTACCCTCCATGATAAGAATCACCTTGTAAAAATTTAATTCCTAATTATTCAGACGGTTACTCTTTAATATTAATCATACTGTTTAAGGAAACTGTTAATTTCATGTTTTATAATAACAGATTGATAGAGACTAACAAAGTAAATTTTATTTATTTTGTTTATGAAAGTCATTTGTTTAGTCAGGTATTATGCAACATCCAGGGACACGGAAAGTATAGTCAATAACTGTTTATAATCATCGAGGCTATACCATATTCTAGGATTTACTGGGGAATCGATTTTCGAGAAAGAAAAGTGAAGAGATACAATAAATTAAAATTATAAGAACGCTAGAGAATCCAGGAAAGATGCAAAAGGGCACAACTTCGTCCTAAAATTGAATAATTTAGAGAATATTATGGCGGGCAAGCACTTTTATGGTTGTATGAGAAAAATTAAATATATAAACGCAGATTTTAATGGCTGTCCGAAAAAGTTACCTCGGAACAGATTTTCCAGATGCTTCAATACTATTCAAGGCTTTTTACTTTCTGGTTTTATAGGAACTAAGAGTACTCTGAAGGATTTTGAGAATTAGATTAATATTTTCAATGAGTTGCCGCAACTATTTATCAAATGTGTAGCAATTAATTAAAATTTTGATAGAAAGAGTTCTTCAAGAATTGACCTGATTCTCAAAAGTTAGGAAGCATAAGGCATAAAAAGTAGGAAATACATACCTAGGTTATGAAATAAATAAGTTTCGATCTTTTCAAAAAGAAAAATGTCCTGTAAAAATAAAAAAAGGGTAGGATTCTTATTGGAGTTCTGGATTTATGTTATAGAGTTGTTTATCCTGAAGGAAGAACTTGTTTCTTAATTATATAGGGATTACTTTTTATTGTTAGCTGTCCCTTATGCAGACACAGTACTTTAGATATATTTATGTATAGATATCTTGTTTAAAACTTTTGAAGGTAATGTATAAATTCTAAAAAAGGTTCTTTAAATTATGAAAGCTATTATCCTTGCAGCAGGAGAAGGGCTGCGCTGCAGGCCTCTTACTCTAACTCGTTCAAAAGTAATGCTTCCTATAGCCAACAGACCTATTTTAGAGCATGTAATAGGTTCGCTTGAAAAAAATGGAATAACTGACATTATATTGGTTATTGGATATAAAAAAGAACGCATAATGGACTATTTCGAAGACGGGTTGAATTTCGGAGTGAAAATAAAGTACGTTGAACAGAAAGCTCAACTGGGTACTGCACATGCAATTGAGCAGGCAAAAAAATGGATTGACCCCGAAGACTCTGTATTTCTCGTGCTCAATGGAGACAACCTGGTGGAACCGAAAACCATAGCGGACCTTCTGAATAATTATGAAGGAGATGCAAGCCTTCTGACAGTTCGGATGGAAGAGACCGCAGGCTATGGTGTGGTTCTGGAAGAAAAAAAGAGAGTCACAAGAATTCTGGAAAAAAGGCCTGGAGACCTGAGCCGTATAGTAAATACTGGAATTTATATTTTTACGCCGCAGGTCTTTGAAACCATCGAAAAGACCCCGATATCCGAAAACGGGGAATATGCAATAACCGATACCCTCCAGCTTATGATTGACGAAGGAAAAATCGTCACTTCTGTCCCTACCGAATCAAAATGGCTTGATGCTGTCCATGCCTGGGATCTATTAAAAGCAAATGCCATCGTCTTAAATTCCTCCAGGAACCTGAAGCTTGAAGGAGAAGTTGAAGAGGGAGTTGTCCTCAGTGGAAAGGTGGCAGTAGGAAAGAATACCAGGATTCGTTCAGGAACTTACATTGTAGGCCCTGTAGTCATAGGGGAAAATTGCGATATAGGTCCCAATGTAGTTATTCTACCCTCCACAACAATAGGAGACAATGTATCGATCAGGTCATTTACAGAAATACAGAACAGCATAATAATGAATGACTGCAGGATATACTCGCATGGACAGATCTCTAATTCCATAATTGGAAGTAACAATACAATTGGTTCAGGTTTCTTTGTTGAAGAAAAAGAAGGTCTATCGATTATTATGAACGGAACTATTCATCGAGCTCCCAAACTCGGTACCATCTTCGGAGACGACAACCGGATTGGGAATAGCGTACTTATAAAGGCCGGAATAACAGTAGCTGTTGACTGCCAGGTTGAGTCTGGAAATACCATATACAGGGATCTGTCCCGTCATTCGGTTGTTCTTTAACCCTAAAAAGGTGGAAAAATGTGTGGAATCGTAGGATATGCAGGTGAAAACTCTGCTGCATCTGTTATTATAGAATCTCTCAAAAAACTCGAGTACCGTGGATATGATTCTGCTGGGATTTCGGTTCTGGGCAGCGGAATCGATACTTATAAGTCAGTAGGTAAAATTGTAAACCTTGAAGCCGCAATCCCAGATAGAATAAGTGGCAGCATCGGAATAGGGCATACCCGCTGGGCAACCCACGGACGACCCAGCACAGTAAATGCTCATCCGCATATCTCCGGAAATCCATGTAAGATCTCGGTTGTGCATAACGGAATCATAGAAAACTACATGGCATTGAAAGAGCAACTGACTGCAGAAGGATATGAATTTAAATCGGAAACCGATACCGAAGTGGTCGCTCACCTCCTGCATAAGCACATATACGGAAAGCCCGATGAAAGAGAAGCAAAATGCGAACTTCTTACAGGACTGAGGGAAGCGCTAAAAGAGATAGAAGGTTCTTATGCCCTTGCAGTTCTCTGTGCTGACGAACAGGGAAAACTCGTACTTGCCAAGAAAGACAGCCCACTTGTTATAGGACTCGGCAAAGGAGAGAACTTTGCCGCATCGGATGTAACTGCTTTTTTGAATTATACAAGGGATGTCATCTTCGTAAATGACTTTGAAACCGCAGTTCTGACTCCTACCAGTGTAGAGATCTTTGACAGAGAAGGAAAAATCCGCGAAAAGAAAATAGAAAAAGTCGAATGGGACTTTGAAGCCGCTGAAAAAGCTGGTTACGAACACTTCATGCTTAAGGAGATACACGAGCAGGTGAGTGCGATTCATAATACACTTGCAGGCAAGGTCTCGGAACTTGAAGGAACAATAGATCTCAAAGAACTTAATATGACCGAGGATGAGATAAAGAGACTCTCAAGGGTCCAGATTCTGGCATGTGGAACCTCCTGGCACGCTGGACTACTTGGTAAATACCTTTTTGAACAACTGGCAGGAATTCACTGTGATATAGATATCTGCTCGGAATACAGGTATAGAAGCCCGGTTATAAGTGATGGAACTCTTGCCATTGCAATCACCCAATCCGGGGAGACTGCAGACACCCTCGCAGCCGTTAGGGAAATAATGTCCTACAACTGCCCTACGCTTGCGATAACAAACGTTGTAGGAAGTACCATTACAAGAGAAGCTAACAGTGTACTCTATACTAGAGCAGGACCTGAGATAGGAGTTGCTGCGACCAAGACTTTCAGTACCCAGCTTACACTTCTTTATTTACTTGCCGTAAAGTTCGCCCTCTCAAGAGGCAAGCTAAGTCCTGATTATGTTAAAGGATTCATTACCGGTCTAAGAAAAATACCAGGTCAAATTCAGCAGATTCTTAACCAGAAAGAAGCAGTGAGGGAATGTGCAGAAAATTTTGCTCACTCGAAGAGCTATTTCTTCCTTGGCAGGCATCTTAACTATCCGATTGCCCTTGAAGGGGCTCTCAAGTTAAAAGAAATTTCATATTTGCATGCTGAGGGTTTTGCCGCAGGCGAACTTAAGCATGGGCCGATTGCCCTGCTTGAGAAAGGAACGCCTGTAGTTACCATTGCAACAAGAGGGCAAACTTACGATAAAGTGCTGAGCAATATAAAGGAAGTAAAAGCCAGGGATGCAACAGTTATCGCAGTGGCCGATAACAAAGACACCGAGATTGGAAAATATGCGGATGTTGTCCTTACAATTCCTCAAAGTAACGAACTGCTTTCTCCGCTGCTCAGTGTTGTAGTCCTCCAGCTGCTTGCCTATTACACTGCTCTTGCTCGAGGATGTTCAATTGACAAACCACGCAATCTTGCAAAAAGCGTCACTGTGGAATAACGGAAAGACTGAAAATTTAAAATCAAAAGTCAAGAGAATTCAAGAAAATAGACTTCACGAAATTTCGGAATGGGATATATGAAACTCTTCGGATCTTCAGGAATAAGAGGGATAGCAAACAAAGAAATTACGCCCGAACTTGCACTTAATGTAGGGCTTGTATTGGGAAGCAGGAAAAAGACTGCAGTTATCGGGAGGGACCCCAGAGTTTCGGCCCCTATGATCGAGCATGCCCTGATTGCAGGAATGACTGCTACAGGCTGTGCTGTTACAGAGATCGGCCTTGTATCTACCCCAACCCTGGCATATGCAGCCAGAGAATACGAATGCGGTGTAATGGTTACAGCCTCCCACAACCCCTCTGAGTATGTAGGGATCAAACTCTGGAATCCTGACGGTATGGCCTTTGACTCGGCGCAACAGGAAGAAATAGAAAAAGCGATTGAAGATGCAGATTTTTTGAGGGTTCCCTGGAACCTGATAGGCAAATTTCAGGAAGACGGAAATGCCATCCGGGACCATATGAATATGATCAAAAAACTTGTAGGAGGTTCCAGCCTGAAAGTCGTACTGGACTGCGGATGCGGAGCAGGAGGGACAATTAGCCCTTATCTCCTTCAGGAACTTGGCTGTGAGGTAATAACCCTGAACGCTCAGCCTGATGGCCACTTCCCTGCTAGAAACCCTGAGCCGAACGATGAAAACCTTTCCATGCTCAAAAAAGCTGTTGTGAACTTCGGAGCCGATCTTGGAATCGCACACGACGGTGACGCGGACCGGATGATGGCAGTGGACGAGAAAGGCAATTTTGTTTCAGGAGATGAAATGCTTGGAATTTTCGGGCTATATGAGTGCAGTGGTAAAAAAGGAACTGTCGTCGTGCCTGTGGATACTTCGATGATGGTTGATGATTCCCTTAAGGGTTCGGAAATTGTGAGGACAAGAGTTGGGGATGTTTACGTTGCAGAGGGCATAAAGCAGTATGGGGCTATCTATGGAGGCGAGCCCTCAGGAAGCTGGATTTTCCCGAAGATTTCTTACTGTCCGGATGGAATTTACGCAGCAGCAAAACTTGTCGAGATTGTCAAAGAAAAGAAGTTAAGCGAGCTTCGAGAAGAGCTTCCCAGATATGCCACAAAAAGAGGAGCTCTACCATGTGCAAACGAGAAAAAGGCAGAGTTTATGGAAAAAGTTAAGGCTAAACTCGAGCCCCTGGGAAAAGTCCTTGATATCGATGGAATTCGCGTGGAAATGGACAACGGCTGGGTACTTGTCCGCCCCTCAGGGACGGAAGCAAAAGTTAGAATCACAGCTGAAGCCCGGGAAGACGTTGATGAGATTTTCGAGATGGCTGAAAAGATAGTGAAGGAGGCACTTAGATGAAAGCGGTTGTCCTTGTGGCAGGCAAAGGCACAAGGATGGAACCTCTTACTTCCGGCTGTCCTAAAGTCATGCTTCAGGTTGCAAATAAGCCCATCCTCGAACATATACTTAATTCAGCCATAGAAGCAGGCATTGAAGGCTTTGTCTTCATTACGGGTTATCTCGAAGAGCAGATAAAAGAGTACTTTGGGAACGGAAGCAAATGGGGAGTAAGCATAGAGTACGTGCAGCAGAAGGAACAGCTAGGGACTGCAAATGCAATAGGCTGTGCAAAAGGCCATGTTGACGGGGCTTTCCTTGTACTTAACGGAGACATGCTTATAGGACAGGAGGACTTAAAAGCCCTGGTCTCAAGGACAGAGGAAGCTGTCATCTGCGTAAAAGAGGTAGAAAATCCGTCTGATTTCGGAGTGCTTGAAACCAAGGATAATAGAGTTGTCAGGATAATAGAAAAACCTAAAAATCCTCCTACTAACCTTGCAAATGCAGGAATATATTTCTTCAGGCAATCCATTTTTGACTTTATTGACAGAACCCAGGCCTCAGTGAGAAATGAGTTTGAGATTACGGACTCCATCCAGATGCTGATCAATAGTGGAGCAGCTGTAGGCTACAGTCCTCTCGAAGGTAGCTGGATAGATATAGGGTATCCCTGGGACCTCTTGAAAGCAAATGAACACCTCCTAAAAGGCCTTAAAGGCAGCTGTACAGGTACCGTGGAACCGAATGCGACTATAAAAGGAGATGTTGTAATCGGAAAAGGCACTCTTATCAGGAATGGTTCTTATATCGAAGGCCCAGTGATAATAGGAGAGAACTGCGATATCGGGCCTAACTGTTTTATCCGTCCTTCCACTGCAATCGGGAACCATGTCAGGATTGGAAACGCCGTGGAAATAAAAAACACGATTATCATGGAAGATACCCATGTGGGTCACCTGAGTTATGTCGGAGACAGCATTATAGGACATCGCTGCAACTTCGGAGCGGGCACAAAGGTTGCAAACCTCCGCCATGATGGGAAAAACATAAAAGTAATGGTAAAAAGCAGGATTCTTGACTCAGGCAGGAGAAAACTCGGAGTGATTATGGGAGATGACGTTCATACCGGTATCAATACAAGCATAAATATCGGCGTGATAATGGAAAAAGGAAGGTATACATATCCTGGAGAGATTGTCAAACATTGACCCTGGATACTAAATTAAAAATAAAATAAGGTATTCTGAAAAATAGAATTGTACCCTTTTCCCTGAAAGGGAAGGGTATTTCAAATTAATTTTTTTAGAGTTTATGGATAAAACTGCTTTTACTTACAATATTCTTTTAAAGTCCAGACTGTGCTTCACAGTCAAGAGGACTGCGTTTCGGAAGATTCCTTCGGTTTCCACCTTTAAAGTATCATCATTCATGCATTTTACGGCTTCCTCATAGGGTTCTTTCGAATCAAGCACAGCTTTTATGGTTTTTTCATCGGTTTCCACTGTTATGGAAGGCCCGAACTTTGAGTTTGGATCGTTAGGAGTGTCATAGCTGTAAAAATCCCTTATTTTTCCTCCTCCCATAAGTAAAGTCACGTAGAGCATCTCGCCGTTTTCAAGTTTGATTTTCCCGGCAATTTCCTCACTGGCTACAAGTTTCTGTAGAATTTCAGGGACTTTATCGAAATTATTGTTGTAGAGCTCGGCTTTTGTACTCAGTTCTGCAAAGAGAGCATTTTCTGTAGTAGAATTCTCAGGAGCCTCATAAAGGTCGGCTTTTATGATATTGCCTGCACTTGAGACTGCCCCTGCTATCGGGACAAACAAAAGCATAATGAGAAGAAGACTCAGAAATCTGGTTTTGCTGCAAGGAGACATAGCTGAAAATAAGAGGCAGGAATATAAAAAAGTTATTGGTACAAATCAAGCAAAAAAGGGACAAAAATAAGGAAAAGATAGAGAAT
>DATMYS010000564.1:0-4137 GCA_035560835.1 Methanosarcina sp. | reverse complement strand
CATACTAACTGATAACTGAATTTTTAACTTCTCTAATTTTTCCTTTTTTACGAGAAAATTACTGTATTTATCTGATTCTTTTTAGCTGTTACCCTGAAGTATCTCAGAAGTATCTCAGAAGTATTTCCGGAACTCTCCTCCATTAGTTTTGTCGGATTTCTTCCCATGCTTCTCTTCAAATTATTGAATTTTCGTCATCGAACCTGGCTTGTTCTGGATGTTCAGGAAATTACCGCATTCAAGGGCTTCAGGATCAAAAATGTACAGCTTCTAAGAGATGATTATACATTTCAATCGCAGAACATTCAGTCTTGAAGATCATCATAACACTCTTGACACCAATTCCACCCATATTCTTCTTTCAATTGACTTTCATCAAAAAATTTGCCACACTGCCGACATCTTCCCGTGTAGTTTATCTCATCTTCTTCTTCTTTTCGTATGATCCATTTAACAAGCTCAAAGGCATCTTTTAAACTCGAATAGAAGTACTTTGGAGTTGACTCATCAATTCTAATAAATCTAAATTTACCTTTGATGACGTCAAAGACTTCAGTTCCCATATTTTTGATTAGCCAGTGATCTCCATCGAGGGACATGCTTTTCTCAATACTGAGCCTCAAATTTTTCGTTGGCGAAAATTCAAATTTCGTCGCATATGTTAGCATTTCTTCAGGCTTCATCTTCCCACATCCAGGGCAGTACTCTCCGACAATAACAAAAGTATTATTACCTTCCCGTATGCACTCTTAAATATATAATTACAGCAGAAAAATCTCCAACGAGACAGGCAATTTAGGCATAGATCAGCTTACCCCATAACGTAAATACATAGGCTATTCCTACTCTGAAAGCGTCTGGTGAAAGTCTAGACTAGAGGAAATTTTATTCTCAGGCGGTTTGATAGCTTTTTAGTTAATAATGTCTGCATTTGTTGCATATAGTTGTCATAGTGATTCTGTATAGTCTCTTTATCTTTGTGGACTCTTTCCAGTTCTCTCAATGTCTGGTATGCTTTTCTAACTCTTAATATCTGGCGCGCATCTATGTGGTCCCTACAGGATCTAGGTCTCCCTGCACACATATTCTAAGCTCTCTTGTTGCCTTTTTGTGTCAACGCATCTTATATTAAAAAGTTTCCGAAGTATTTTGTACTCGGGCATATTATTAATTTACTAGCTACTACTGCAAATAGTTGAGATCTCAAACAATTAAGTTTTCAATGTTTTCCAGGTTGTCTAGCAATGGTGGCCAGTTGCAAGCAGAATAAATTCTCTACTTTGCAATCTTGAGGAGTAATAAGCACTAAAATAAATGGAAAGGATGAAAGAGGAAGGAAAAATGAAAAAGAAAGAAAAAACTTATTCAATTGCTTTAGCTTCAACATTTCTAGTTTTATTTTTAATTTTCGTCTCATCTACGGCACTGCATCCATTGGAGAAGATCTTCACAAAGCTCCACCTGATATCACCCGCGGAGAAGTGGACCCCTCCAACCACAGAGTTCTGTCTGATGAGTTCTCTACAGAAGGAAATGACATAGTTACGGAATCTGTACAAACAACCGGGCCCAATATAACTGAAATACAGATTACCACCAATAAATCAGCTTCATTTTATCCTGCAATCTATGATAATCGGATCGTATGGATGGATTTTCGCAATGAAGATGACGATGGCGCTGAAAATTGGGATATTTACATGTATGATCTCTCTACTTCTAAGGAAACTCAGATAACTTCAGAAGAATCATATGAGTCCATCCTGACATCTACGGTGACAGAATAGTGTGGCATGATTATCGCAATGGAAACTGGGATATCTACATGTACGACCTTTCAACTTCTACTCAAAAAAGGATAACCACTGATAGATCATACCAAGGAATGCCTGCAATTTATGGTAATATGATTGTGTGAACAGATGGTCGCAGTGGAAACTACGATATCTACATGTATGATTTATCAACTTCCACGGAAAAAAGGATAACCCCCAAAGGATTAGCTGGAAGATCCGATATCTACGGTAACAGGATCGTTTGGCAAGATAATCGTAGTGGAAACTACGATATCTACATGTATGATTTATCAACTTACACTGAGACACAGATCACTACCAATAAATCATACCAAGGAGAGCCTGCTATCTATGGTAACAGAGGATTGTGTGGGCAGATGATCGTAATGGAAACTGGGATATCTACATGTACGATCTTTCCACTAAAAAGGAAAGACGGATAACTACCAATCCATCAGATTCATACTGTCCTGCAATCTATGGAAACAGGATAGTGTGGATGGATTTGCGCAATGGAAATTCTGATATCTACATGTACGATTTATCCACCTCCACTGAGACACAGGTCACCACTAATAAATTAGGTCAGGGATGGCCAGATATCTATGGCGACAGGATCGTGTGGGATGATTATCGCAATGGAAACTCCGATATCTACATGGGTGCTATTTCAACAGTCCACCCGATTGCTGCATTTTCTGCCTCCCCAACCTCTGGGAAAGCGCCATTAAATGTATTATTTACGGATAAAAGCACAGGCTCACCTATTAAATGGAAATGGAGTTTTGGAGACGGAAAAACTTCAACAGACCAGAATCCACAAAACATCGGTATTTACAGGAAGGAAACTATACGGTGAAGCTAACAGTAACCAATACGGCAGGCAGCAGTACTAAAACAAAGACAAATTACATAAAAATGTCAACAAATACAAGACCAGGTATATACTCTGAAAACAAATAAACTCTTAGACTGAAACACGAGAAAGGGGTCAAGGCTAAAGGATAGTAGGGGATCTTAATTAGAAATCTAAGAATATAGAGTTACCAGAACCTCCACTATCTCTTTTTATTACTGGTGTTTCAATTGCCCTGATTAATCAAGCTATGAACCTGCAACATGTAGTTATTGTTCATGGCCTTAAGGTCCTCTTCTCCCTTGCTATTCCACCGATACCGAAAGCAAGATTGGAGGCTTGTTCAGTTGCTATGACTTCGAATTAAATTTCTTTGAGTTTTATCCCTTATCCACGTATTTCACCCCACAGCTCACGTTCCTTTTCATGTTCATACAGTATCTCTATCCACTTTTCACGAAGCATACTAATCCAATCGGGATGTTCGACACTGTCATATTCGAATCCTAAAAACTTGTCTTCGCCAAAGTGACTAAACGAAAGTGAAGCGGCCTGTTCGAGTGATAGGTTATCAAGAGGCATTAACCCAAAAATTCCATACGTTGGACGTGTAGCTGGCACAACACCAATTAAAGTTTCCTCACTCCCTATGTAAGTGTCCGCACCGTAAATACCACTACCTGAGCCATCTTGATAAACTGGGTTTGATTTAACAAACTTCTTCGTTAATTCCCTGTCTAACTCTTTTTCTGTTACTGTATACTGGACAATTGCATATCCAACTAAAACGCGCTTTGTGACGTACTCAGAGATTCCATCTATGCTCTCAAAGCCGCTCTTCATCGGAATGGCGTTAACAGCTTTCCTGATTTCATTATACAATTGCTCATTCTCTACCATGCTAATCACTCCCCTAGATAAGCGTTAATATTGTCTCTAATTCTTATATGGTCTTTTTTATTCATAATCGTGAGTACACAAGCGTATTCTTTCATTGTGTATTCCCTGCAGAGAGCAACAGGTCAGAAAATGCTAGAGAGCAAGCCAGAAATGCAGTAGTTTTCTCCCAGAACAACTGTATTTCGTAGACGGAACAACTTCAACCCAGCAGAACCCAGCGCATAATTATTTCAAAGCAGGAAGTTATACTGTTAAACCCACTGTATTAAATATTGCAGACAATATTGCTGCAACTAAAACAAACTACATAAAATTAACGATAGATACAAGGCCGAGTTTATACTCTGAAAGCAAATAACCCTTCAAATTGAAAAAATGATAAAAAGATCAAGGCTAAAGGGTAGTAGGGGAATTTTTAAATCTAAAAAGACGAAGTTCCCAAAATCTACACCACTTTTTATTCATAACGCTTCAATGGTCTTCCGATTAATCAGATCTTAACTGAAATAAATAATCTCTGCGCATATTTAAGAATCTTGTGCTTTGGTAAATTTAAGTTTTCCTTTATTATAGGAACGATAAAAG
>DATMYS010000563.1:0-12809 GCA_035560835.1 Methanosarcina sp. | reverse complement strand
GGGGCATATACTCGAATAAATTACTTATGACCAAATCATCAAACAATAAAAATTTTAGAAAGTAATCCAGACTCAAAATCCGCTTGAAAATTACATTGTTAGGGAACCTGGACACAAAAGTTATAAAGAATCCGAAAAGAGGAGTTTGATAAACTTCTGGTTTTCAACGGTTGCCTATGAACCTATATAACAACCGGCCAAAGATTGGGGTTTATCGAAACCTCCTTATTTATAGGGTGTTGGTATGAACAAAATCCATGAGGGAGTCGCTGATATTGTCGTCGTTTTTTAATGAATCCATAAGTTGGGATTTAAAATGGAAGAAATAACATGTGATAAAACATATAGAGAGCATACTCTCATAAAAGTTTTGGGAATAACTGCACTTGCGATTTTAATAATGGTGGATATTGCATGTGCGGCTCCATTTGCATATGTGACAAATCTGGGGAATTATTCTAACGATACGAATTATAATGGTACTGTCGCACCTGTCGTGCCTACTCCTACTGTCGCTGTAATTGACACAGCAACTAACAATCTTAAAGCCGTTGTGCCTGTAGAAGGCTGGCCTAGAGATATTGCAGTCAACCCTGCAGGAACAAAGGTATATGTGGTGGACTCACCTATGGACGTCTCCACTGTTTATGTAATTGACACAGCCACAAGTACGGTTAGTGCCAAAGTGAATATCGGAAGTAGCTATCCTTCGGGAATTACAGTTAACCCTGCAGGAACAAGAATTTATGTGACGAAACAGCATGACTACACCGATATCTCTGTAATTAACACAGCCACAAACACTTTAATGGCACCGATTATTGTGGGGCCGAGTACTTACAATGTTGCATTTACACCGGATGGAAAAAAAATCTATGCTACAAACAGTCGAAACAACACTATTTATGTAATTGATGCGACTACAAACAAAGTTACAGCCAATGTATCTGTAGGAGACAGTCCTTATGAAGTTGTAGTCACACCGGACGGAAAAAAGGTATACGTACCTAACTATAACAGCAGCACTGTGTCTGTAATTGACACAGCCACGGATAATGTTGCAGCGACCGTGCCTGTAGGAAACTCGCCTAATCTTGTTGCAGTCACTTCTGATGGAAACAAAGTATATGTAACTAACAACAACACTGTCTCTGTGATTGACACATCCATGGATACTGTAATAGCCACCGTGCCTGTAGGGACTTCTTCTCGTGAAATTGTACTCAGTCCAGATGGAAGTAAGGTATATTTAGGAAACTTCTATAATAATAGTGTCACTGTAATTAATACAAAAACAAACACCGTCACAGCCAAAGTTCCTGTAGGAGAATGGCCCATGGGAATTGCAGTCACACCGGACGGAAAAAAGGTATATGTGGCAAACGCCGAAAGCGACAATGTCTCAGTGATTGACACTGCCTCAAACAATGTTACGGCTACGGTGAATGCAGGAATTTATCCTACTGGAGTTGTAATTGTGCCTTTTATGGATTCTAATATGACTAATCAAAGCACAAGTGCAACCTCCAATGCAACTGAAGATACAGAAGTTGAAGAAGCTAACTTATCATCATCTGAAGAAAAAAAAGCTGTTGAACTCAATAATTCAAACAATAATAGTTTTGATTCTGATAACGGTAGTAGTCCAAGTGAAAATGATTCGAGTAAAAATAACTCTACTCCAGGTTTTGTATTATTTGAAAGTTTGATCTGTCTTTATGGAGGATGGAAGTTCAAAAAGAAGTAGTGCCAAAATGGTTTTAATGTTGTTATTTACCGCCGAAATTCTTATTGGATTAATTCTAGAATGTTTTACTAAAACCCACTTTCCGCAGATGTACACAAGAATGCCATCTATTATCCCTTTTTGGCACTAGTTCAAAAATTAACTCACCATTTGATAAGTTGTTTTGGACAAATCGGTAAATGAATTCTACATCTGTGTACATCTGCGGAATGTCAGCTAAAACAAAAGGTATGTTCTCTAAACCAGAGCAAACGTAGACCGAGAAAATTACAGTATACAGGGGGGCTAAGACTCCTAATTTTTAAAACGTAGTGAATAATATACAGGAGTCAGTTTTTCATGATGAAAAAATCAATTTATAATATATTGCTTATAGCTGTTTTTATTATTTTTCTGATTTTCTTAATATCCCTGGTATTATTTACATCACCAAACGCTGATTCAAAAATGTCAATTGATACGAAAACGCCAGTTAAAGAACTAAAGGTAGCTGGCTTCTTTATCGAATTTGAAGACGGAGTTTCCGAATCGGAAATTAAAACTATTCTTGAAAGCTACAACCTTACTATGAACTATAGCATAAAGTACAAAACTCATTATGTGGAGGACAAATACTACATAACATTAGATAAAGACAATTGGGATGTAAGGCGTGAAATTAGTAAAGGAATGAAAGAAAAGAAAAAAGACTGGATTACATCTTCTCCTGCTCATGTAATCAGGAAAGGAGATGATTACGTATTTACGGTATCTGAACAAGCGGTCCAGGATGAAAATTTTCTTGCGATACTGAAGAAACACAATATTCAGGTGAATAAGTTTGTCGAGTGCTTAGTTCGTTTTGAAAAACCGGATGGATCCAGATATTGGATTCCAGAGGAAGATGCAATACGAATAAAAAATCAGCTTGAAAAGAACGAAACTATTTTTTCTGTATCTATTGACTACATTTATGATCAGTAGTTCATTTTCTACGTTTGAGAAATCTTGATATCTAGTTGTTACTTCTCTAAATTCTCTCCAAATTTACCAACCTTCTTCTTCTCTTTTTAATATATTTTATATCTTTTCCTTTTGTCAAGAGTTTTCCCTTTTAATTGACCTGTGCACGGGCAAAGCTTTAAATCAGATGATTCAGTTTATCGCATGTTTCATTTTCGGGATTAGGTCCCGTTGGAATGTGGTCCTGCAGGCAGGGCTGAACCGTGAAACAAAAGTGAAACTTGGTGTTTAAATTGGTAAAATCTTTTTACACATACGTACGTGATGCATGGAAAAACCCTGGTGAGACTTACGTGAACGAGCTCCGCTGGGAGCGCATGCAGGTCTGGAGAAAGCAGGGGTCTGTGACCAGAATTGAAAGGCCCACAAGAATTGACAGGGCACGCTCCCTTGGATACAAAGCCAAACAGGGCATTGTCGTTGCCAGGGTAAAGGTACGCCGCGGAGGGCTTGGTAAAACAAGATTCAACCGTGGAAGAAGAACCCAGAGAATGGGAGTAAACAAGATCACAGGCGGCATGAGCATTCAGAGAATTGCCGAAGCCCGTGCAGACCGCAAATACCCGAATCTTGAAGTCCTGAACTCCTACTGGGTAGGCGAGGATGGAAAGAACAAGTGGTTTGAAGTCATTCTTGTAGACCCCCACCACCCCGTAATAAAGAGCGACAAGAACCTGAACTGGGTATGCGACCCGTCCGTCAGGGACAGAGCTGCAAGGGGCAAGACCAGTGCCGGCCGGAAGGGCAGAGGCATGTCTACACGCGGAAAAGGTACTGAAAAGACCAGACCGAGTATCCGTGCACACCAGAGTCGAGGCAAGTGATTCATCACATAATACTGCGTGTGATCGCCCACGCAACCGAAGACGTATCCAGAGTCCGTGCGGCTCTGGACTTTTTTTTATCCGGTGCCGGCGTCCGGGAAGGAAGCAAACTGATTGAAGAGCTCCAGGCTGAAGGGCACCATGGAAATCCAATTACTATCCTGAGCGTACAGCTTAAAAGAAAGGTAGACTGCCTGAGTTTTGCCCGCTTTGTCCGGGAGAGCTTTTCCGAAGAAGACGTAGTAAAGCTGAGGGAAGAAATGCCAGATAGGCTGGACGATGATCAGGTCTTCCATCTTCGCTTTGACAAACAGGCTGCATATCTGCAGCAGGTGAGGCTGACTGATTCCTCGGATGCGATCACTGCAAAAGTCAAGATCGAGACTTATCCGAAGAACCGGGAAAAAGCCGGAGCTATAGTGGAGGAGTTGTTTGGGTAAACCTAAATTCTATGATTTTTGCGTTCATGCGGTGCCTGACGGGGAAAACACAGTTGAGCAACTTTCTTCCCTTGCCCGGCATTTAGGGTACAGCGGGATTGCGCTTGCAAATCATTCTGATAAACTTCCTCAATCACAACCCGTACTACCCTTTACTAATGAATTTGAGGTTTTCAGGGGAATCGAGCTGGTGGAGGATAATCCCTCGAAACTTCATGGGCTTATCGGAAAATTCCGGAAGTCCGTGGATGTCGTGATAGTGCATGGAGGTTCTGAAACCGTCAACAGGGCTGCTCTGGAAAATCCAAGAGTGGATATCCTGAACCATCCTGCTTTTGCTAAGAGCAGCGGGTTAAACCAGGTGCTTGCAAAAGCGGCAGCTGAAAACGATGTTGCAATCGGCCTGACAATAAGGCCCCTCCTTCATTCAAGAGGGCCGAGACGCGTTCGTCTGTTGTCGGATTTAAGAGCAAATCTTGACCTTGCCAGAAAGTACGATGTCTTCCTTGTCCTTTCAAGCGGTGCGATGTCCTGTTTTGATCTTCGCTCTCCCATGGAGACCCTTGCTCTGGCTGAAGTCTGCGGGCTTGAAGAAGACGAGGCTCTTGAAGCCATTACCGCTGTGCCTGAAAGAATCATCTCAAGGAATCGCCATGGTTCCGGCCATATCAGAGAAGGTATTGAGGTGCTTGAGGGGGTAGATTACTTTTGAAACGCCTGCTTCCTTCGCTTCGTGCGAAAAAGCGCTATCTGGCCTTTGAGCTGATCTCCGAGGTGCCAGTCAGCAGGAGTGATCTGGTCAAAGAGGTCATGTCCTCTGTTTCTTCCTTGCTTGGAGACGTCACTGCCAGTGAATGCGATATAAAGATGCTAGGGTTTGAAGACTCGAAAGGTATTATTCAGTGTTCTCATACAAAAGTAAAAGAAACGAGAGCATCCCTAGCAACTCTCACACGGGTCAACGGAAAAAGGGCAACTGTGCATATACTTGGAGCTTCAGGCACGATTAAAAGGGCTACCGAAAAATTTCTTCAGAATATGGCCTTTGATCCCGAAATCAGGACAAAATCCAAAACGTCTGAAGAATAATTACCCGGGCAGATTCAGGAAAGCTAAACTAAAGGGCTCAGAAAAACTGAGTTTTGGATTCAGGAATGTCAATTTTCAGGGCTCGGGAAAACTAATTTCTGGATTCAGAGAAACTAAATTCAGGATTCAGGAATGTCGAAGCCCAAAAGTTTAAGAGCTTCAAATTTTCAGGATTCAGGAAAGTAAATAAACAGCTTTTACGGTTAATGGCTTGTACCAGGGTTGAGAATCCTCGGTTTTGAGGCTCTCAGGAAACTATTTAATGAACTGTCAGGATGTTGTCTGATATATACTATAATGAATGAGTATATTAGTGTAACAGGTATAATATTCATTGGCAAAGCTGATTGGCAAAAAGTAGCTGGCCCGGAGAAAAATTCAGACGATTGCGGATCTGATCGGAACGCAGATCGAAACTTGGATAGAGTGAAGCGGTGGAAGCAAAAACCCTTTTATTGAGGGCTCAAAATACGGCTTTAAGCACCGGAAAAGTTCGGGTTTCACAAGCATTATAACTGAGTAAATACACTTTATTAACGGACTTAGTTAACATTGGAACTGGACCTTGATAACTATTAAAAAAGGCTCCTAAGTGTGCGAATCCAGATTCTGGAAAACGTACTTTGCAGGGTAGAAGTGCCTTTGAATTCCCTGTAATTGGGGTATTTCCAGCAGGCTTCGTCCGAAAAAAGTCTTTCAGGATTGGAAGTTCCGAATAAAAGGTTAAAAACTCTAATAAAGAAGAAATACGTTATAGGAATTCAAAAGTCGGTTTCCTTGCCTGAATGCTGGGTCGGGGACTCTAAGCTCCTGAATTTTCGGGATATCCTCGCAGCAGTTCACGATCACTGACCAAAGCCTTTTTTGGGAGGGCGGTGATTTAGCTACGAGCCTGTGGACAGAGATCCTTAAAGGAAAAAAGACCGGTTTCTTGCCGGGAAGATGAAAACAATATATAATAAAAATTAAGGGAGATACGGAATATGCAGATGGCACCACAGATGGGCTATGACAGGGCAATTACGGTTTTTAGCCCTGATGGAAGACTTTTTCAGGTAGAATATGCCCGCGAAGCGGTCAAGAGGGGAACAACAGCCGTGGGAATCAAGGCAGCTGATGGGGTAGTGCTGCTCGTTGACAAGCGAATAACCAGCAGGCTTGTGGAAGCCGAGTCAATTGAAAAGATTTTTCAGATTGACGACCACATAGGAGCTGCAACCTCAGGGCTTGTGGCAGATGCCCGCTCCCTTGTTGACAGAGCCCGTGTAGAAGCGCAGGTCAATAGGGTTTCTTATGATGAACCCATAGGTGTGGAGGTTATCTCCAAGAAAATCTGCGACCACAAGCAAACTTACACCCAGTACGGTGGAGTTCGCCCATATGGAACTGCACTTCTTATTGCAGGCGTGGACGACAACTTGCCAAGGCTCTTTGAGACTGACCCGAGCGGTGCTCTTCTGGAATACAAGGCGACAGCCATAGGAGCAGGCAGAAATGCCGTCGTTGAGGTATTTGAAGCGGAATACAGACAAGATATGAATATTGATGCTGCTATCCTCCTAGGTATGGATGCACTCTATAGAGCTGCAGAAGGTAAGTTCGATGCGTCTACCCTTGAGGTAGGTGTTGTGTCGCTTCAGGATAAGAAATTCAGGAAATTAGTTCCTGAAGAAGTTGAGAATTATGTTCAGAAGATCCTTGCAAAACACAAGGAAACTGAGCACAAAGAATAAAATCTATATATAGTTGAGAGTGAGTACTCAGAGAATCTTCGGATTCTCAAAATTATATTTTGGAGAAGGTATTTGAAAATGGTGTCCCTGGACGAGGCAGTGACTGCGCGACTTAAGAGAGGCAGCAAACACTTCGAAGTCCTGGTCGAGCCCGAAGGAGCTCTGGCCTACAAGCGAGGAGAAGACGTAAGCCTTGAAGACATTCTGGCGGTTGAAACTATCTTCGAAGACGCAAACCGAGGGGACCGGGCAGCAGAGTCCGATATTGTCAACACTTTTGAGACAACGGATCCCTTCAAGATTGCTTCCGTGATCCTGAAAAGCGGGGAGCTTCAGCTCACTGCTGAACAGAGAAAACGCATGCTTGAGGAAAAAAAGAGAAAAGTTATATATACCATTTCCAGGAATGCAATAAACCCCCAGACAAAAGCACCTCATCCTCCCGCACGGATCGAAAAGGCGATGGAAGAGGCAAAGGTGCACATAGACCCCTTAAAAAGTGTGGATCAGCTAGTCAATATTACAATGAAAGCCATTCGCCCGCTTATACCTATACGCTTTGAAGAGATCAGTATTGCTGTGAAAATCCCTCCCGAATATGCTCCCAAAGCATACGGAGATATTTCTAAAATAGGAAGCATTACAAAAGAAGAATGGCAACGTGACGGCTCCTGGATTGCAGTAGTAAGAATCCCGGCAGGAGTCCAGACTGATTTTTACGCTCTTATAAATCATCTTACGAAGGGAGAGGCTCAAACTAAACTTTTATAAGAGGATGTTGGATGGATAAAAAAATAGTGATCCCTGGTGACCTGCTATCCGAGAACTCGAAAAAAGCCGGATACGGGACTTATGTCAAGAACAACAAAATCTATTCTTTATTTTGTGGTATTGAAAATCTCAAAGAGGATAAAGTTGGAGTGATCCCTCTTGCGGGAGCTTATATCCCTTCCGTAAATGATGTGGTGATCGGGATCGTTATTGTGGTTACGCCATCCAACTGGATAATGGACATTGCTTCTCCTTATGACGGCCTGTTCCATGTATCCGAGTATCCCAGAAGAATAGAATCCCGGGAGATGCGTGAGGTTCTGGACGTAGGCGACTCTATAATTCTTAGAGTAAAAGACGTAGACAATTCCATGAAAGTCGAGCTTGCCCTCAGGGATTCGAGCTTCCATAAACTGAAAACAGGCCAGATTGTCGATGTTGAGCCTGTGAAAGTCCCACGTGTAATAGGACACGGTGGTTCCATGATCTCAATGCTGAAGAAAGAAACAAACTGCAGCATTTTCGTTGGTCAGAACGGCAGAATATGGATCGATGGAAAGGACGACGATGTGGAGCTTTTGAGTAAGGCTCTCCAGAAGATCGAAGCCGAAGCCCAGCGTTCAGGATTGACAGATAGGATCTATAACTTTTTGAAAAATGAGCGGAGCAGGCAGAAAGAGTCAAAGCCCGCCAAGTTTTTTAAAAGCGGTAAGAAAGAGGTAAAGTTGCCGAAAGAAGATCATTCCGAAGAGATTTACAGGAAGATCGATGTGTTGCTGGATCCGAGTAACTGAATTTTGGACAGTCATGAGGAATTTTAGGGAAGCTTCTGTAAAGTAGTTGTTAGGAGTTTTTTGGAGATTAAAGTATGAGTGATAAACCTGAAAAATTAATCACTGACGATGGGCTGCGCCTTGACGGGAGGCATGCGGATGAGATCAGGCCCATGAAAATCGAGATCGGCGTTCTTTCGCGAGCCGACGGTTCATGTTATCTTGAATGGGGAAGGAACAAAGTCCTCGTAGGCGTATTTGGCCCTAGAGAAGCTCACCCCCGCCGTTCACAGCGCGCAGATACTGCAGTTATCCGTTACAAATATAATATGGCTTCTTTTTCTGTGGAAGACCGCGCCAGGCCCGGACCCAGCAGGCGGAGCATTGAAATTTCAAAAGTTTCCAGGGAAGCTTTTGAACCGGTGATTATGGCAGAGCTCTTCCCGAAAACTGCAATAGATATTTTTGTGGAAGTGCTTCAGGCTGACGCAGGGACAAGGACAGCAGCAATTAATGCCTCAAGCATAGCGCTTGCAGATGCAGGTATTCCCATGAAAGGCCTGGTTACTTCCTGTGCTTTCGGTAAAGTTGACGGACAGATAGTGCTTGACCTCAACAAAGAAGAGGACAATTATGGTGAGGCTGATTTCCCTGTTGCAATGACCCAGGATGGAGAAATTACACTGCTTCAGATGGACGGGAATCTTACTCCGGAAGAAATTCGAAAAGGCTTCGAGCTTGTTAAGAAGGGCTGCAAAGAAATCCTTGAAATTCAGCAGGCAGTGCTGAGAAAAAAGTTTGAAACACCTGTTGAAGAGCCTGAAGCCGAGGCCGCGGAAGAGGCTGCAGATGTCGAGCTTGAAGTTGTAGAAACGGAACCTTCTCTTGAATATGCTCCCGAAGCAGCAGTTGTAGAAGAGATTGTTGAGGAAGCCGAAGAGCTTGATGAAGGGCTCTCCGAAGAAGTCGCTGAAGCCTGTGCTGTTAATGAAGAGGCTCATGAGTGCGAAAAACTCGAAGAGATTATTAAAGATGCCGAGGCTGAAGTAGTAGAAGGGGAAGCTATAGAAGAAGTAATTGAAGCTGAAATCGAAGAAGACGCTGAAGAAGAAGCATTTGAAGACGAAGCATTTGAAGACGAAGCTGACTTTGAAGCTACTTTCGAGGCTTCTTTTGAGGAAGTTTCCGAACCTAAGAAGCTCGGAGAACCTGAGTTTGAAGAAACTGTTTCCAAAGAAGAAGCCGAAATCGAGCCCGAGATTGAGGAATTTGCTGAAGAGGAAGCTCAGCCTGAAGAAAAACCTCAACTTGAAGAAGAGGCAGGGGTTGAAGAAGAGCTTCGGCTTGAACAGGAAGCCCAGCTTGAAGAAGAACCTCAACTTGAAGAGGAAGTGCAGCTTGAGGAAGAAACCGGGATTGAAGAAGCTGCTTCAGAAGAAACTCTTGAATCCGAGCCAGAGATTGAGTCCGAAGCCGAGTCCAGGAAAGAGGCTCCTGCCGAACAGACTGTAGAAGAGCCTGAAGAAGAAAAGTGCAAAGGACCCTGGAAGGTAGTAAAAGACCCCTCTGAATCCGGAAGCAGAGGTGAAAACGATGAGTGAAATTATTGCTACGCTTAAGAAGGACTATATTTACAACCTTATGATTAAGGGAAAGCGCCAGGATGGGCGCGGATTTAAAGATTTTAGGGATATCAAACTCGAGACGAATATTATCTCGAAAGCCGAGGGTTCGGCGAAGGTAACTCTTGGAGACACTCAGGTTGTTGTAGGAGTTAAGCTTCAAACAGGCACTCCTTTTCCGGATTCTCAGGACAAAGGTGTAATTATTACTAACCTGGAACTTAACCCTATTGCTTCCCCGGAGTTTGAGCCAGGCCCACCAAGAGAAGAAGCAATCGAAATGGCAAGGGTTGTAGATAGGGGAATCCGGGAATCGGGCGCAATCGATATAAAGAAGCTTTGCATAACCATTGGAGAATCCGTCTGGATCGTCTTCATAGATGTCCATGTGCTCAATGATGATGGAAATGTCATTGATGCATCCTGCCTCGCTGCTATTGCGGCCCTTATGACCACAATCGTTCCTAACGAGCAACAGGGAATCGGTGAGAATGTATCCCTTGCAATGAAAGAGATACCGGTGGGCGTGACTCTTGCCAAGATCGGGTCAAAGCTAATGGTGGACCCCTCACTAGATGAGGAAGCAGTTTGTGAGACAAAATTGACAGTGGTCTCAAGTTCGGACGGGTCTATTGCTGGCATGCAGAAAATGGGCCCTACTCCTTTCACCGAGGCCGAGGTGCTGGAAGCAATAGATATGGCATGCGAAAAGGCAGCTGAACTCAGGGAACTTTACCTGGAAGAACTGGTGAAGAAGGAATGACCAGGCAGGACTAATTAAATATAAATATTAAATGCAGTATTACGATCTAAGTACACGTGCAAGAGGTGATTGTAGAACCTGATGATCTGGGTCTCAGGGACCTGACCCGTGGGCCAGCAGGTTCTGAATTCAATCACTTAGAATTAAACGTTTACATTTTAAGGAGTTTTAACGATGGCAAAAAAGTTCACTAAGAAAGGAAGGATTTCCAGGTCAGCAGGCAGATTCGGTGCAAGATACGGAAGAAAGGACAGAAAGCTTGTTGCAGACCTGGAAGGACGCATGCGAGCTCCGCATGTATGTACAAAATGTGCCAGGCCTAACGTGAAGAGAATTGGGACCGGTATCTGGAAATGCAGCAAATGCGGACATACCTTCGCTGGCGGAACTTATATTCCCTATACCAGTGTTGGTCAGACTCTGCTGCGTACGATGAAGAATGCTGCTGAGGCAAAGTAATATCTTAGGGTTGTGGTTGTATGGGTTATAAGTGCACTCGATGTAAACAGAAAGTGGAAATCGACTACGAGTACACAGGTATAAGGTGTCCGTACTGCGGACACAGAATCCTGGTCAAAGAGCGTCCTACAACCATTAAACGCATTAAGGCCGAGTAAGGAGTACGCTGGTTTAATCCAGCTGACAAGCAGAAAGGAAAGTATTAGATAAAAAATGGGCTTCTGCGAATGTAAGCCCTCCTATCTAATAGTTCAATGCGTAGGACAAGTAAAAAATAGACACTTTCTATCAAACAAAATACATATCAACTCTATTTTGACTTTCTGTACCCAAGTAATAGCAATAGGCAGTTGCTATGCTTAGTACTTTTTAAGACCTTACAAAACTCACAAGTTTCAATTTCATCGAATCATAAGATCCACTAAAACAAGGATTGAAACTGCTTAGATAGACATCCAGAGACAGTGCAATAAGGATATTAAGATTCTGGAAATATACTCTCAAATTTTCTCTATTGCTTCCAGACAGTTCTTTGCTTCCCTTAGAGGATAATCCTTGTAGCTTGTGTTAGATTTCAACATTGCAATTCTCAGTAGTCCATAAGCTATATAAAACGGAACAACTTTAATTATTTTCTTGAGTTCCTTTTCATTTTTGCTGTAATGCTTCAGGAAATGGTGGATATAAGGCTCTGCTCTCTGGCTCGATCCCTTCCGCGCAAAATAGTATTTAAGTTCAGCGCAAAGTATCCCGAGATCACATGCGAAATGTCCATGTCGGGCTGCGAGTTCGAAGTCCAGTAAAAATGACCTTCCTTTGTGGAATACAAAGTTTACAGGAGTAGAATCGTTATGAATCATACAACCGTCTTTTATTTCCAGGAGCGAACTGTTCCACCATTTTCCAAGCAGGCGTTTATATTCTTTTTTCATATGCCGGTTGATTTTGAGATGGTTCAAAACATAATGGAATTTTGAAAATTCATTTTCTTTATCATAATATGTCTGCATATTTTCGTGAAGCTTTCTAAGTATATCTGCTACAAGCTCTAAATTTTCCTTAAGCTCTTTTTTGTGCTTGAAATACCAGAATAAAGGTTTTCCAGGTACATATTTACTGACCAGAACGCAATTAAAATCTTTATTTATTGCAATAGGTTCCGGAACGTCAATTATTTTTCGAGCTTTTTTAAGATCCTCATATTCTTTCTTCATCAAACCGTAACTATCATATTTTTTGATAACTCCCGTAGGTATTGCAAAGAATTTGGCTATAACAGTTAATTTTTCCCCTTTAAATTCATATTTACAGATCCTATGGGATGCATGACTGAGTTTAAAAATTCGAACTTCACAACCTTTGTTATGTATTCTATCCCCAAGCACTTCTACAAGCCAGTCCCTAAGTGTATCACCTGGCTTCACTGTCCTAATGTATTCAAAAGATGCTACAAAATCCCCTCCTTTATCCTTGAATTGCTGTGGGTCTTGATCAATGTAGCTATCCAGTGATAGTTTATTCCTTGAGAAATATTGAAAAAAGTAAGACTTTTGTTATGGATAAATATGTTAGAATACTGTTAATAT